>CAJQNG010000115.1 GCA_905479635.1 uncultured Boseongicola sp.
GACTTGTAGCGCTGGAGGATTTGCTGAACGTCGGTAGCAACTTTGTAGTGCTCGTCACCGATGATGAGCGGGTCAAGCAGGCGCGAGGTCGAGCCAAGCGGGTCCACAGCGGGGTAGATGCCTTTTTCCGAGATCGCGCGGTCAAGAACCGTGGTCGCATCAAGGTGGGCAAACGAGGTTGCAGGTGCGGGGTCGGTAAGGTCATCGGCGGGGACATACACAGCCTGAACCGACGTGATCGAGCCGGTCTTGGTCGACGTAATACGCTCCTGCATAGTACCCATGTCGGTGGCCAGCGTTGGCTGGTAGCCCACAGCGGACGGGATACGGCCCAAAAGCGCGGAGACCTCGGAACCCGCTTGTGTGAAACGGAAGATGTTGTCGACAAAGAACAGAACGTCCGAACCACTGTCATCTCGGAACTGCTCGGCCAGTGTCAGACCGGAGAGCGCGACGCGCATACGCGCCCCTGGAGGCTCGTTCATCTGACCGTAGACCAGTGCGATCTTCGAGTCGGAGAGGTTATCGGGTGTGATAACGCCGCTTTCGATCATCTCGTGGTAGAGGTCGTTGCCTTCACGGGTCCGCTCGCCAACACCGGCAAACACGGACACACCCGAGTGTACTTTGGCGATGTTGTTGATCAGCTCCATGATAAGAACCGTTTTACCAACGCCAGCACCACCGAAGAGTCCGATCTTTCCGCCCTTGGTGTAGGGTGCGAGCAGATCAATGACTTTGATGCCAGTCACCAGAAGTTCGGTTGCTGTTGACTGCTGGTCAAATGCAGGTGCGTCGCCGTGGATCGCACGACGCTCTGTCGCGTTGACCGGGCCTTGCTCGTCCACAGGCTCGCCCACGACGTTCAGGATGCGACCCAAAGTTGCGTTGCCAACTGGGACCGAGATCGGTTCGCCCAGGTCCGTAACGATCTGGCCGCGGACCAGACCTTCGGTCGCGTCCATAGCGATTGCGCGAACTGTGTTTTCGCCCAGGTGCTGAGCCACTTCCAGAATCAGTCTGTTACCGTTGTTATCGGTTTCAAGCGCATTCAGAATTTGGGGCAGCTCGTCGCCGAACTGCACGTCAACAACAGCGCCAATGACCTGGGTCACTTTGCCTTTTGCGTTTGCCATATCTCTGGTCTCTCCGGTCGTTTAGAGCGCTTCCGCGCCCGAAATAATTTCAATCAGCTCGTTCGTGATCACTGCTTGACGCGAACGGTTATATTGGATGGTCAGACGATCGATCATGTCGCCCGCATTTCGCGTCGCGTTGTCCATGGCGCTCATCCGTGCGCCCTGCTCGGACGCCGCATTCTCAAGCAACGCCGTAAAGATCTGCGTGGCGATCCCGCGCGGCAGAAGATCAGCGAGGATCTCGGTCTCGTCGGGCTCGTAGTCGTAGACGGTCGACTCGCCGGCATCGTCTGGGACTTCGAACAACGCAGGAATGATCTGCTTTTCGGTCGGCTTTTGCGTAACGACGTTTTCGAACTCGGAATAGAAGATCGTTGCGACGTCGAATTCGGATGCGTCAAAGCGCGTCAGCACTTCTTCCGCGACGATTTGAGCATTGGCGTAGCCAATACGCTTGATGTCGCTAAAGTCGACGTGGCCGATCAGATGAGCACCAAAATCACGGCGCAACTGCTCGCGGCCCTTCTTGCCGACAGTCAGGATCTTCACCGTCTTACCTTCGGCGACCAACTTGGTGGCTGCAATCTTCGCGATCTTGACGATCGACGAGTTAAAGCCGCCGCAAAGTCCACGTTCCGCAGTCATGACAACCAACAGGTGCGTTTGATCACCGCCGGTGCCGCTCAGCAGCTTCGGCGCGCTGTCGCTGTCGCCAACGGACGACGCAAGTTCGGCCATCACAGCGTTGAACCGCTCGGCGTAGGGCCGGGCCGCAGCCGCAGATTCTTCCGCCCGCCGCAGTTTCGCGGCGGCGACCATCTGCATCGCCTGCGTGATCTTCCGGGTCGATTTGACCGAGCTGATCCGATTTTTTAGGTCCTTGAGGTTGGGCATCTATCCCTATCCTTCCGGGCGATTAATCTCAGGCGAAATCTTTGGCGAAGTCTTCGATCGCAGCTTTCAGCCTGTCGGCTGCATCGCCTTTGATCTTTGGATCGTCGTTGGTGATCCAATCAATAACGTCGCTGTGCTTTGCATGCATATGCGCCAGAAGGCCGCTCTCAAAGCGGCTGACGTCCGACAAAGGAAGTTTGTCAAGATAGCCGTTCGTGCCGGCGAAAATGGCAACCACGATCTCTGCATTGGTCAATGGCGAATACTGCGGCTGCTTCATCAATTCGGTCAGACGCGCGCCACGGTTCAGCAGACGCTGGGTCGAGGCATCAAGGTCGGAACCAAACTGTGCAAAGGCGGCCATTTCACGATACTGCGCGAGCGAGAGTTTAACAGGACCAGCGACAGACGACATCGCTTTTGTCTGAGCAGAAGAGCCCACACGCGACACCGACAAACCGGTGTTCACAGCAGGGCGGATACCCTGGAAGAACAATTCGGTTTCAAGGAAGATCTGACCATCGGTGATCGAGATCACGTTGGTTGGAATAAAAGCCGATACGTCGCCACCTTGGGTTTCGATGATAGGCAGAGCCGTCAACGAGCCACTGCCATTGTCTTCGTTCAGCTTGGCCGAACGCTCCAACAGGCGGGAGTGAAGATAGAATACGTCGCCAGGGTAGGCTTCGCGGCCCGGTGGACGGCGCAGCAAGAGCGACATCTGACGATAGGATACAGCCTGCTTGGACAAGTCATCATAAATGATCAGCGCATGGCGGCCATTGTCACGGAAGTGCTCTGCCATCGCGGTTGCCGCGTATGGTGCAAGGAACTGCATCGGTGCCGGGTCGGATGCGGTTGCCGCCACAACGATCGTATACTCCATGGCGCCGCTCTCTTCGAGGCGCTTCACCAGCTGCGCCACTGTGGAGCGCTTCTGGCCGATCGCCACGTAGACGCAATAAAGCTTTTTGCCTTCGTCGTCGCCTGCAGCTTCGTTGTAGGACTTCTGGTTCAAAATAGCGTCAAGTGCGACGGCAGTCTTGCCAGTCTGACGGTCACCAATGATCAATTCTCGCTGACCACGGCCAATCGGGATCATTGCGTCAACGGATTTGAGGCCAGTCGCCATTGGTTCGTGAACCGATTTACGCGGAATGATACCCGGCGCTTTTACGTCAGCGACACGACGCTCTGTGGTCTCAATCGGACCTTTGCCATCAATCGGATTGCCAAGGCCGTCAACGACACGCCCCAGAAGCGCGTCACCTGCAGGCACGTCTACGATCGAATTCGTGCGCTTTACAGTGTCGCCTTCTTTAATGTCGCGGTCAGACCCGAAGATGACGATACCGACGTTATCGCTTTCCAAGTTCAGCGCCATGCCCATGATGCCGCCAGGGAATTCGACCATTTCACCGGCCTGGACGTTGTCGAGGCCGTAGACGCGGGCGATGCCGTCGCCAACGCTCAGCACGCGGCCAACTTCGGCAACTTCGGCTTCCTGGCCGAAATTCTTGATCTGGTCCTTCAGGATCGCAGAAATTTCTGCTGCTTGGATCGCCATTTATCCGACCTCTCTCATAGTGTTCTGGAGTGCTGCGAGCTTGGAACGAACCGACGTATCGATCATTTTCGAGCCCACTCTGACAATTAAACCGCCGATGAGGCTTTCATCGACGGTAACATTCATTTTGACTGTTTTGCCAACCGACGCCTTCAGCGTTTCGGCAAGCTTGGTTCTTTGGTCGTCACTGAGCGCGCGTGCGGCCTGCACCTCGGCGGTGACTTCGCCTTTTTCGTCCGCGATCAGATCCCGCAGAACAGCCATCAGATGCGGCAAGACGAAGAGGCGTCGCTTGGACGACATCAACTTCAGGGTAGAGGCGACAGTATCGCTCAGGCCCATTTTGTCGGCGAGGGCAGCGATGGCGCGCGCCTGATCATCGCGACTGTAGATCGGCGAATGGATCAGCGCTCGGAAGTCTTCGCTGTCGTTCAGCGCGCCTTCCAACGTGTCGATATCGCGTTCCAGCGCGTCGAGCGCATTGCCGTCCTTGGCCAGCTCAAAAACGGCTGAACCATAACGGGCGGCAATACCGGTCGAGATTGACGATGATTCTGACACGAGACCCCTTCCGCGTAATTCTTTTTGTTTCCTTGCGACATAGCACTGACAGACTGCCAACCAAGCCACACATCCCCAGCCCGGTCGAGCGACCGCGCCTCAAAATCAGCGGTGATGTAGCAGAGCCTGTTGGACCCGGCAACCGGGTATTGGAGATTGTCGGGGGCCGCCAGATTGAGCAATGTCAGACACTTAGCCAAAGGTGCGACGGTTTGCGCAATTCTAAGGCACTGAAAAGATGCACTGATCCACTTTTTCTCACGTTGTCAGCCTTTAAATTGGCCCTAAACTGGCTTTGCGCCGGGTTGTTTAAGTCCGTCCAAAACGCGCAAGGGGCGCCGTATCGCCTCGCTCAGGCCCGGACGGGGCGGGGCTGGTACCTGCTTTTTGACCTCCACCATCAAGACACCGCCCGCAAACCGGTTTGAGACTTTGCGCCCCAGCTTCTCCCACATCTGCCCGGTCTTCAGCCAAAACGGCGTCGCACTTGGGGGTTGATAAAGGGCTGCAACATGGCGCGTCGGCAGCAGGCCCATAACACGCAACTGCGCTTCAAGCTGGCCAAGCGAGAAAGGCCGACCAAAGCCGAAAGGTGTGCCATCGCGTCGCGCCCAAAGCCCCACGCGGTTCGGAACGATGAACAAAGCGCGGCCTTCTGGCGCAAGAACCCGGTAACATTCTTCCAGCAACTCAATTGGATGTTCGCTGGCCTCTAACCCATGCATCACGATCAGCTTGTGGATACTGTCAGTCTCGACTGGCCACTGCGTTTCTTCGCAAAGCACCGACACGTTCGCCATGCCAGCAGGCCAAGGCATCACCCCCTGTTGTCCCGGCATCAGGGCGGTGACCCGGCGCGCCTCGCTGAGGTAGGGTCGCAACAATGGTGCTGCGAAGCCGAAACCGGCGACGTTCTGCCCTTTGGCCTCGGGCCACAAAGTTGTAACCTGGGCGCGGATAGCCGCCTGAGCACCGCGCCCCAGTTGGGTACGATAATAAAACGTTCTAAGATCGAGCACATCGAGGTGCATTGCGCTCTGCCTTCTTTTGGCTGAAACTTCCTGAAAACCATATAGGGTTAAATTTACATTGCCATGACATTTGATCTGATCACAATTCCCTGCCGGACCGATAATTACGCCTTTCTACTTCATGCGGACGGCAAGACTGCTCTTATCGACGCGCCCGAGGCTGGACCGATTATATCGACGCTTGCGGACCGGGGTTGGGGGTTGGACGAGATCTGGATCACCCATCACCACGACGACCACATTGACGGCGTCGACACGTTGCGCCGGAAGTTCGGCGCAACAGTGCGGGGAGCGAAGATCGATGCGCACCGCCTGCCGGAGCTTGACCATGCCCATGTCGACGGCGACAGCTTCGATTTTGCCGATTTTGCTGTGACCGTAATGGATGTGTCGGGCCATACTCTCGGACACGTTGCATTTTACGTCGCGCAGGCGAACGCTGTTTTCACCGCAGACAGCTTAATGGCGCTTGGGTGCGGGCGCTTATTTGAAGGCACTCCGGACACAATGTGGAACAGTCTTTCACGCCTGGCAAACCTCCCGCCGGAAACAACGGTCTGTTCCGGTCACGAATATACCGAAGCCAATGGCCGGTTTGCCATCACAATCGAGCCGGAAAATCCCGATTTGGTACAGCGCATTTCCGACATCAAAGTGGCCCGCTCCGCGGGCCAACCTACCGTGCCTTCAACGCTAAAACTTGAGCTTCAGACCAATCCTTTCCTGCGCGCGGGATTGCAGAGCCTGAAAGACACCCTAAATATGAGCGGAGCCACAGACGCAGAAGTCTTCGCAGAAATCAGGCGTAGAAAAGATTCTTTCTAAAAATGCCATAATTTTCTGCGATTTACGTGGTAAAATGCGTCACAAAGTAAAAATGTGATGTATCGCAAGGAAAAATGTCTTGAAGCTCGGCAAAACTAACCGAAGTCTAAGACTATGAGGCCACGGTATGGTGGGGCCTGTCCCGCCGGACCTATAATGTAAGGAGCACAGAGCGTGCCATCTTTTTCAAAGACGCTCGAAGATGCGATCCACGCGGCACTGGCAATCGCCAATTCGCGCCGCCACGAGCTTGCAACGCTGGAACATTTACTTCTGGCCCTGATCGATGAACCTGACGCCGCCAAGGTGATGCAGGCCTGTTCCGTTGATCTGGAAGAATTGCGGAAGACTCTGAACGATTTCATCGACGATGATCTGTCGACACTTGTAACAGAAGTTGAAGGGTCGGAAGCCGTGCCAACCGCCGCCTTCCAGCGTGTGATACAGCGCGCCGCAATCCATGTGCAGTCTTCGGGCCGCACGGAAGTTACCGGCGCAAATGTGTTGGTGGCAATCTTCGCCGAACGCGAATCTAATGCGGCGTATTTCCTGCAAGCACAGGACATGACCCGCTACGACGCCGTCAACTTTATCGCTCATGGCGTTGCGAAGGACCCGTCCTTTGGCGAGAGCCGGTCGGTGTCTGGTGCGCCTGAGTTTGACGACGAAGCCCAGTCCGCGGCCGGATCGTCGGAAGCGGAACCCAAAGAATCTGCTCTGGCTAAATATTGTGTCGATCTGAACGTGAAGGCAGAAAAGGGCGATGTTGATCCGCTGATCGGGCGCCACGAAGAGGTCGAACGCTGCATTCAGGTGCTGTGCCGCCGCCGCAAGAACAACCCGCTTCTGGTGGGTGATCCTGGTGTCGGTAAAACGGCCATTGCCGAAGGTCTGGCGCGTAAAATTATCGCCAAGGAAACACCGGAAGTGCTGCTGGGCGCGACCATCTTCTCGCTCGATATGGGCGCGCTTCTTGCCGGCACACGCTATCGCGGTGACTTCGAGGAACGTCTGAAAGCTGTCATGACCGAGATGGAAGAGCATCCCGATGCGATCCTGTTCATCGACGAAATTCATACCGTCATCGGGGCTGGTGCCACGTCTGGCGGCGCGATGGACGCATCCAACCTTCTGAAGCCTGCGCTTCAAGGCGGCAAACTGCGCTGCATGGGGTCGACCACGTACAAGGAGTTCCGTCAGCATTTCGAAAAGGACCGTGCGTTAAGCCGCCGGTTCCAGAAGATTGATGTGAACGAACCGACTGTTGAGGACAGCGTGAAAATCCTCCTCGGCCTGAAGCCGTATTTCGAGGAGCATCACTCGGTCAGCTACACCGACGATGCCGTGCGCACCGCGGTTGAATTGTCTGCGCGTTACATCAACGACCGGAAGCTACCGGATAAAGCAATCGACGTGATCGACGAGGCGGGTGCTGCACAGCATCTGGTGCCAGCTGACAAACGCGACAAGATAATCGACGTCAGGCAGATCGAAAACGTGGTCGCCAAAATCGCGCGCATTCCGCCCAAGAACGTCTCGAAAGACGATTCTGCTGTGTTGAAGAATTTGGATGCCTCGCTGAAGCGCGTTGTGTTCGGGCAAAACGATGCCATTGACGCGCTGTCGTCTGCGATCAAGCTAAGCCGCGCGGGTCTGCGCGAACCGGAAAAGCCAATTGGTAACTATCTGTTCGCCGGTCCAACGGGTGTCGGTAAGACCGAGGTCGCCAAACAATTGGCGGACGTGCTTGGTGTCGAGCTGCTACGCTTTGACATGTCGGAATACATGGAAAAACACGCGGTCTCGCGTCTGATTGGTGCGCCTCCGGGATATGTTGGCTTTGATCAGGGTGGTCTTTTGACCGACGGTGTCGATCAGCATCCCCATTGCGTGTTGTTGCTTGACGAGATCGAGAAAGCGCACCCCGATGTGTTCAACATCCTGCTTCAGGTCATGGACCACGGCAGTCTGACAGATCACAACGGGCGCAAAATCGATTTCCGCAATGTCGTGCTTATCATGACCTCGAACGCAGGCGCGGCTGATATGGCGAAAGCTGCAATTGGCTTTGGTCGCGACAGGCGCGAAGGCGAAGATACAGCCGCGATTGAACGTATGTTCACGCCGGAATTCCGCAACCGTCTGGATGCGGTGATCAGCTTTGGTGCGCTCCCGAAGGAGGTTATTCTTCAGGTCGTGGAGAAGTTCGTGTTGCAGCTTGAAGCACAGCTTATGGACCGCAACGTCCTTATCGAACTGACCCGTCCCGCAGCGGAATGGCTTGCAAATAAGGGCTATGACGACACCATGGGCGCGCGCCCTCTGGGACGCGTGATCCAGGAATACATCAAAAAACCGTTGGCTGAGGAGTTGTTGTTTGGCAAGTTGGCCAAGGGCGGCATCGTCAAAGTGGGCGTGAAGGAAGGCAAGTTGGACCTTCGGATCGAATATAAGACGAAGCGGATTTCACCGAAGAAAAAGCCGCCTTTGCTGACGGCTGATTAAGTGTCTTACGTTTTATTTGGAAAGGCCTCGCAATTTGCGGGGCCTTTTCTTTTGATAAGTGACCGCAAGCATACTTCTTCAATAAGGGACCCCAATGTTCGCCCGTTTTTTAGATAGTCTCGTCGCACATGCGGTCCGCTTTGCCGCAATTGCTCTGTACCCAAGAGTGGTGTGGCTGGACATGCCCCATAGCGGCGATAGACGGCTACCAAATTCCGCCGACCCGATTTCCACTGACGATAAGTGGCTGTGACGAAGAATGTTTGACCGAAACCCAGCCTGTACCGGGGTTTCGGACAAGCTGACGCGTTTCTGGAAAACCCCACGGAAAGAAGCCTCTTCAATGGAATTATCTTGACATCAACCGCAAATTGTTTGGGAAGCGCTTCATGCAGCGCGCCACGAGCGAGATAAAATCTATACCTTCGGCGCGCACGGTGAGCGGGTTGTGAAGATATTCAATCGTCTCGGTGAGATGTCTGGGGTATGGACGAAAATGA
>CAJQNG010000116.1 GCA_905479635.1 uncultured Boseongicola sp.
ACCGGCGGCGGCAAAACGCTTGCGGGGTTCCTGCCTACCCTCACAGAGCTGGCGGATGGCTTGCACAGCGGTTTGCACACAATCTACGTCTCACCTCTGAAAGCGCTGGCAGCCGACATTCGCAGAAACCTTGGCACGCCCATTGACGCAATGGGACTTCCGGTCCGCGTCGAAGATCGCACGGGCGACACCTCTGCGACGCGCAAAAGGCGCCAACGCGCGGATCCGCCGCATATCCTGCTGACCACGCCCGAAAGCCTTGCGTTGCTTCTCACCTACGAAGACGCCCCACGGATCTTCGCCGGTCTGTCTCGGGTGATCGTGGATGAAATTCACGCTCTTTCAGAAAATAAACGCGGCGATCAATTGATGCTCTGCCTTG
Organism: uncultured Boseongicola sp.; assembly: GCA_905479635.1. Taxonomy (GTDB): domain Bacteria; phylum Pseudomonadota; class Alphaproteobacteria; order Rhodobacterales; family Rhodobacteraceae; genus Boseongicola. The sequence continues at coordinate 383 of CAJQNG010000116.1, forward strand.
CGGAGATGCAAGAGCTGGCACCAGGCATGCGTCGCGTGGGTCTTTCGGCAACGGTCGAAGACCCACGCGCTATTGCGCATTTTCTTGCGCGACATCCAGACCCCTGTCCAGTGCTATACGCCGACCCCGGTCCTGCGCCAGATATCTCGATGCTTGAAACTGAAGAGTTACCTCCGTGGTCTGGGGGTGGTGGAAAATATGCGATTCCTCGCATGCTCGAGGAAATCAAAAACCACAAGACGACGTTGATCTTTCACAATACCCGCGCTCAGGCTGAAATATTTTTTCATGAGCTGTGGCTGGCAAACGACGACAGTTTGCCAATCGGCATCCATCACGGCAGCCTGTCACGCGAGCAACGCGAACGGGTGGAGGCCGCGATGGTCCGCGGAGATCTCCGCGCGATTGTCGCGACAGGCTCATTGGACCTTGGCATTGACTGGGGGGATGTCGATCTTGTCATTCAGATCGGTGCGCCGAAAAACGTGAAGCGTCTCGTGCAGCGGATTGGTCGCGCAAATCATACCTACAACGCGCCGTCAAAGGCGCTGGTGGTTCCCGCGAACCGATTTGAAGTTGTTGAGTGCGTTGCCGCACTTGAGGCCGTGCGCGAAGCGGACCTCGACGGCGAGCCTCGTGGTCGCGCACCACGCGATGTCTTGTGTCAACACATCTTAATCCGGGCCTGCCGCGGCCCCTTCGATGCAGACGCGCTTTATCGCACATTTACCTCGACCGGCGCGTTTTCAGATCTGACACAAGACGCATTTGACCAATGCCTCGAGATGGTTGCGACAGGCGGCTATGCGCTTCGCGCTTACGACCGATGGCAACGCCTGAAGCAACGGGAAGACGGGCTTTGGCAATTGCGCGACCCGCGGGCAGCTCAACAAATCCGCATGAACTTGGGCACCATTCAGGACACTGATACGTTGAAAGTCCGGCTGAAAGGGCGCGGCGCCGGGCGCCCACTTGGGGAAATCGAGGAAGGTTTTGCCGCGACGTTGACGCCCGGCGACACGTTCCTGATCGGTGGCCGCGTGGTTCGGTACGAAGGACTGCGTGAACTGACAGTCGAGGTCTCGCGCAGAGCCAACAAGCCACCAAAAATCGCAACGTTTATGGGGACGAAATTCGCCACGTCCACCCAATTATCCGAGCGCATTCTCCGGACTTTCAAACAGGAAAGCTGGCCCGAACTTCCCAGCCATACATCTGAGTGGTTGAAGCTTCAGCGCAGGGTTTCGAAGCTGCCAAGTGCCGATCGACTGCTGATTGAAAGCTTCCCGCATGATGGGCGGCACCACACCTGCGTCTATGGCTTTGCAGGTCGTAACGCAATGCAAACACTGGGTTTATTAGTTACTGAACGCATGGAAAACGCAGGGCTTGATCCCTTGGGGTTTGTTGCCACTGACTATGCCGTTTTGATCTGGGGGCTCAATCAGGTGCCAGACCCGCACCCCCTTTTTAATGGCGAGAACTTGAGAGACGCCTTCGAAACCTGGTTGTCTGGCAACGCTGTCATGAAGCGTACTTTCCGCGCATCGGCGACTATTGCGGGGCTCTTGGAGCGCAATTGGGGACATCAACGCAGAAGCGGGCGACAGGCGAGTTTTTCGTCCGACATTCTCTATGATACTTTGACCAAATATGACCCTGATCACCTTATGCTGGACATCACACGCGACGAAGCGATGAGGGGGCTTGTGGATTTTGGGCGCATTGAAAACATGCTGGAACGCACCAACGGGCATATCGACCATCTTGTGCTTGATCGCGTCACACCACTGGCGGCGCCTTTGTTTCTTGAGGCCGGTCGCGTGCCCGTTTTTGGAGAAGGCAGGGCGCGACTGGCAGAGCAAGAAGCCGAGCGATTGATGCAGGCTGCGGGCCTAGATGACTTACCTCAAAAGGAGAAAACTGTGCGGCACAATCCATCCTAAGCCTCGCACACAGGGCTCGTATCCAATTTAAGCGTCCCTGATTACGGTTAACGTTGGTTTATCTCTTGGCCGCATTACTTTGGCAGCCTGCGGCGTCTGCGCAGCGCTATCAAGAGGCTTGCAATCCAAACAATCACGAACCAAGAACGAAGCATGAACGCCACGATTTCATTCTGCGATGAACAAATATGTTTGCTTCCTACCGGGGCGCTCTATTGGCCTCGTGTGGAAATGCTGGTCATTTCAGACCTGCATCTTGGTAAATCTGAGCGGATTGCCCGACAGGGAGGCACCCTTTTGCCACCCTATGAGACCACGGAGACGTTGACGAAATTGTCCGACGCAATTGAGGCCACGGAAGCGAAAACTGTTCTTTGTCTTGGCGACAGTTTTGACGATCGCCTGGCAGCGGCAGCACTCGATGACGTCCATGTCTCTACGCTTCAAAGGCTGCAGGCGGGGCGGCGTTGGCTTTGGATCGAGGGAAACCACGATCCAGGACCGTTGGATCTTGCAGGCACACATCTAAGCGAGCATCGAGAAGGTCCTTTCGTCTTCCGCCACATTGCCGCGAGCCCTTGTGAAAGCGGTGAAATTTCGGGGCACTACCACCCAAAAGCGCGAATACGGCACGCGTCCAGTCGCTGCTTTCTGGTTGATCACGCTCGAATGATTCTACCCGCGTTTGGCGCCTATACCGGGGGCCTCAGCTGGACCACACCCGAGCTACGTAGACTTTTTGCGGACAAGGCAACGGCGTATCTGACCGGGAGGCGCATACTTGCCGTTCCAGTGCCGCGCGCCGCGCGATCTGAAGCTTAGTCGCCCGGCGCCTCAAAACCTGCGTCTTTGTGACTGCCGTCGCAAAACGGTTTGTTCTTGGACTGGCCACACCGACACAAAAACGCGCGGGTCCCGCGGTGCAGCCGGTGTCCGGTTCCCGAGGTGATTTCCAGGGCGCCGCGCGCTTCGATCGGGCCGTTTTCGTGTGCAACTATTTGCAGGGCCTCGCCTGCGTCCTCACCCGGCGCATCTTTTCCAGTTGTCGCAGGTTCACCAGTCGCCTCAAATTTGGCGTCGACATGGGAATAGTCACAAAAAGGCGGATTTTTTGTCTTTCCACACCGACACAGAGTGGCCCGTGTTGCGCTCTCGCCGGCGACAACAAGATTGCCGTGAAATGCATTCGGACCATTTTCCAAAACAGCCACGCGATTGATGCCGGGAGGCGTTTCAACTGCTTCGGTGTCCAGCCGGCGAAAGGTCAAAGCACCCGATGGGCACGTACGGATCATGGCGGTAATTTCTTCAGCCGGGGCCGCATCCGGTGAAACCCAAGGCCGTCTTTTTGGATCAAAAACCTGTGGCAACTTCAAAAAGCAATTGCGCGCATGGATACAGCGTTTCATTTCGAAGCCGATTTCGATCGTCTTGCCTGTGTAGGTCTTTACCATGGTGCTCCCCCGTTTTGCCCGACCATCGCAACTGATTGCCGCGTTGACGTCAAGCTTAAGCGGTAAGGCCCTCGGGCTCGGGCAAACCGTTCACCCGACAACACGCCGTCAGGGTGTTTGCTAGTAAGCAAGCGATTGTCATCGGACCAACCCCTCCAGGAACAGGCGTAATCGCGCCCGCGACTTCGGACGCGCTTGCGAAGTCGACATCGCCCACAAGTCTTGTCTTAGGCGAGCCATCTTCCTTTACGCCCGCATCAATGCGGTTGATCCCAACGTCTATGACGGTTGCTCCTGGCTTGATCCAGTCACCCACCACCATTTCAGGCCGCCCCACAGCCGCGACGACGATATCTGCACGACGCACAACGTCCGACAATTCCTTTGTTCGACTATGGGCAATCGTCACGGTGCAACTGTCCCCCAACAAAAGCTGAGCCATTGGCTTGCCGACGATATTCGAGCGGCCGACAACAACCGCATTCATCCCAGAAAGGCTGCCGTGATGGTCGCGTAGCATCATAAGGCAGCCAAGAGGTGTACACGGGACCATCGATTTCTGCCCTGTTCCAAGCAGGCCTACGTTGGAGATGTGGAATCCGTCGACATCCTTCGTTGGGTCAATCGCATTGATGACGAGATCTTCGTTGAGGTGCTTTGGCAGTGGCAATTGGACCAGAATTCCGTGGATGGTCTCGTCGCTGTTCAGTGCGTCGATCAACGAAAGCAAGTCCGCCTCTTGGGTTTCAGCCCCAAGCTTGTGTTCCACTGACTTCATGCCGACTTCTTGGGTCAGTTTACCCTTTGAACGCACGTAAACTTGGCTTGCGGGGTCCTCGCCGACCAAGACAACAGCCAATCCCGGAATGAGGCCATGATCGGCTTTCAGGGTCGCAACGTGTGCTGTCACCTTTTCCCGAACGCTGGCCGCAAAGGCCTTTCCGTCGATGCGAGTTGCCGTCATGTGGATTTCCTTAGCTTAGATTAACAACGATGTCGGTTTTCACCGAATTTGCAATGAAACACGCGTGATGTGCCTTGTCATGAAGGGCGAGATGCGTAGTGCGGTCCGGTGTGTCCCCGACAAATGTGACCTCAACATTCAGATCCACGCGTGGGATCCAAACAACTCCGTCTGATTGTCGCAGCGCGCCCGTGGCAAGATCGCGGTAGGACGCGACGTTCCATCCCGCGCGTTGCGCTACGTCAAGAAACCACAGCATATGGCATGACGAGATCGAGGCGACAAAGGCTTCTTCCGGGTCGACAGCCTCGGCCAATCCCAATGGGGGCGGGACGATAGACGGGGATGGCGCGGCTGGAACGTCCAAGCCACCATCAAACCGCCAGAGGTGCGCGCGAGAATACTGCCCGGAGGCAAAATCCCCGTCGCTCGTCCATATGACTTCGGCGGTGTGCATTCCGCCTAGAACAACCCTTCGATCTGTCCGTCCTCGTTCAGGTGGATATTCTCGGCGGCAGGACGCGACGGAAGGCCCGGCATCGTCATGATTTCACCACAGACCACAACAACGAACCCGGCACCCGCAGCCAGACGCACTTCGCGGACAGGAACACTATGGCCTGTGGGGGCACCGCGGCGGGATGGATCTGTTGTGAAGCTATATTGGGTTTTGGCCATGCAGACGGGCAAATGACCATACCCGGCGTCTTCCCATATTTTGAGCTGGTCGCGAATTTTCTTGTCCGCAAGAACTTCATCGGCGTGATAGATGCGCCTCGCTACAGTCTCGATCTTTTCAAACAGCGAAAGCTCGTCCTTATAGAGCGGCGCAAACTGGCTTGCGCCACTTTCCGCAATCTCGGCGACACGGCGCGCTAGCGGCTCCGAGCCTTCCGAACCAAACTCCCAATGTCGCGAGACAATCGCCTCGGCTCCTTGGGTCGCGACATAGTCCTGCACTGCCTGCACTTCAGCATCGGTATCGGTCACAAAGTGGTTCACCGCGACCACCACGGGCACACCGAACGACTTCAAGTTACCGATATGACGGCCAAGGTTCGCACAGCCTTCTTTGACGGCGTCGACGCTTTCCTGACCGAGGTCGGCTTTTGCCGTGCCACCGTTCATCTTCATCGCGCGTATCGTCGCCACAAGCACCACGCAGTCGGGTGCAAGGCCGGCCTTACGGCACTTGATGTTCATGAATTTCTCGGCGCCCAGGTCGGCCCCAAAGCCCGCTTCTGTCACCACATAATCCGCAAGTTTCAACGCCGTTGTGGTCGCAATAACCGAGTTACATCCGTGTGCGATATTGGCAAACGGCCCGCCATGAACAAAGGCCGGGTTATTTTCTAGCGTCTGAACAAGGTTTGGTTGCATGGCATCTTTCAACAACACTGTCATCGCGCCGTCAGCCTTGAGATCACGCGCATAGATTGGCGTGCGATCCCGGCGGTAAGCAACGATCATGTCGCCCAATCGCTTTTCGAGGTCCTTCAGATCGTTCGATAGGCAAAGGATCGCCATAACTTCCGAGGCCACGGTGATGTCAAATCCGGTCTGGCGCGGAAAGCCGTTTGCCACACCGCCAAGCGACGTAACCACGTCGCGTAGGGCACGGTCGTTCATGTCCAGCACTCGCTTCCAGGTCACACGACGCTCGTCAATCTCAAGTTCGTTGCCCCAGTAGATATGATTGTCGATCATTGCCGATAGCAAGTTGTGGGCAGACGTGATCGCATGGAAATCCCCTGTGAAATGCAGATTCATATCTTCCATCGGCACGATCTGAGCATAGCCACCGCCTGCAGCGCCGCCCTTCATCCCAAAGTTCGGACCGAGCGAGGCTTCACGGATGCAAACCACTGTTTTTCGGCCGATACGATTCAGACCATCACCAAGTCCGACCGTCGTCGTGGTCTTGCCTTCGCCAGCGGGCGTTGGATTGATCGCCGTCACAAGGACCAGTTTACCCTTTGGTTTGTCGGCGAGGCTCTCAATGAACGACTGGCTAACCTTGGCCTTGTCGTGACCGTATGGGACCAGGTCCTCGGAGCCGATACCAAGCTTTGCCCCTATCTCCATGATCGGCTTCTTGTTGGCTTCGCGCGCAATCTCGATGTCAGTCTTGTATGCCATTTCCCGGATATCCCTGTTGGAGTGCCGTCATTCGACGTTCCTTCCGCTATAAGCCTGCAATCGCGCCGGGTAAGCGTCAATTTCGACATTTCCGACCCCGGTTGCGTCGAAGCCGGGATCTTGGCGTTGCATATCGGAAACTTTCGGCCTGAAAGCCAGCCTTATGCTCGCGACCAGCGGCGCTGTGCCGGGATATGAAGGCGCACCGCGTCACCGACATGCAGCACGCCTTCACGCTCGACCCATGCTGTCACGCCGCGTCGACCTTTTGCGGCCGCCTTGAATGCGCGCCCAACGCCCGGAAGATGGCCATCGATCACTTTGGCGGGGAGGTGACAGGGGCGGTTTTCCATATCGACAACCAAAGTCGTACCTGTGTCAAACTGAAGCCGGGACGACGGCGGAATATGTGTGAAGTCTGGGATACCCGCGATCACGATGGAGGCGCCGATCCACGACGGATCAAGACGCGCGATCCCGATTTTGGACGATATCGCCTCAATCTCTTCAGCCGACACGACGGAGAATTGCCGGGTATTTCTGATTTCAGTCCCTTTTGGGTATTGAGTCACGACCCGCGAACAAGAGAGCCGCGTGAGCCCCCTGTGATCCTCATCTGCGACGCCGGAAAAAGTCGCGAACATCTCATCGCGAGTTTCCGAAGCCAGGTTCGCATCGCGATCAGGCACACACCCAAGCCACATGATTTTGCCGACAATATCTGTCGATATCAACGCGGGCATTTGCAACCTCTCTTCCGTTCCCTCGCCTATTGATCGGTGCCCCGCCTTTGGCATCCCGTTCGTTCAAGAGAGCATTGGTAACGCGGTAGGTTTCCGGCATAAAGCGGTGCCGTTTTTGGGAACCTTCCCACCAAGCAGCCCCGCCCGGAGTCTTTAAAAGCTCGTAGAAATGATTGCCCACGGCGCCATCAAGACCGATCAGTTTTTGCGGAAGCGAGTCATTGTGCTTCAGAAAATTCCCATAGACATGCACACCTTGCTCTAGATACAGCTCAAAGCTCAGCCTTTCGCCGTCGCTTAGAGCATCAATGTCAGCGTGTCCCCGAACCACTATATCCGCCAGAACAGGGTCGTTTGTCTGCGCCTTGTACTCTGTCATTGTGTGCAAGACCTCGCGCCAGTTGGTCAGTTCGGCTTGCTTGCGCGTCGCACGCATTTCGTAGGCCACGAACAGCAGCGAAATAACGATGGCAGCGGCGGCGATCAGGTCCGCGATATCGGCAATTTGTGACAGCATAGGTCAGCCTTTTTCAAACACACTTCGTTACTGCAATGATTGATGGCATACCTCAAAAACACAATGCCCCGCACGAGGGCGGGGCATTGTTTCAGTGTCCTTCGGGTCGCATTAGGCGGAAGGTTCTGGCTCCATCCCACCATCATCATCCGATGGTTTCGCTTTTGGCTTGGTCTTTGGAATGGCCGTGACCGACGCCGTTCCGCCAGTGTCCGTGGGCTTATCGTCGTCATCATCGCCACGATTGAGCGTCTCACCAGCGATCACACGCGTTATTTCGCCACCGGTCAAGGTCTCGTATTCCAGAAGCCCTTGTGCCAGACGCTCGAGGTCCTCGCGCTTTTCCGTGAGGATACGCTTGGCGGTTTCGTAGCCTTCGTCTATCAGACCCTTTACCTTGTCATCGATTGTCTTCTGCGTGATGCTCGAGTGGGTCGTGCCGCCGCCATAAGCACCGAGAGGAGATTGCTGCTCGTTAGCGTAGTCGACGTAGCCGAGCTCTTCGGCATAGCCAAACTGGGTCACCATGGCGCGCGCGATCCGGCTGACTTGCTGGATGTCAGACGATGCACCTGACGTGACATTCTCTTTCCCGAACACCAGCTCTTCCGCCACACGTCCGCCCATCGCCATCGCGATTTTCGACGTGTATTTCGTGTAGCTGACGGACAGCTGATCCCGTTCCGGAAGCGACAAGACAAGACCCAACGCCCGGCCTCGCGGAATGATCGTCGCTTTGTGGATCGGGTCGTGCTGCGGCACGTTAAGACCTACTACAGCGTGACCTGCCTCGTGATACGCAGTCAGCTTCTTTTCGTCCTCGGTCATAACCATAGACCGGCGCTCCGCGCCCATCATGACCTTGTCTTTGGCGCTTTCGAAGTCTTCCATGATAACAAACCGACGCCCAAATCTGGCTGCCATCAAGGCAGACTCATTTACAAGGTTCGCCAGATCAGCACCCGAGAAGCCCGGCGTGCCGCGCGCAATGATGCGCAGGTCGACATCAGGACCAAGTGGAACTTTCCGGGCATGCACCCCAAGGATCTTCTCACGACCTTTGATGTCCGGGTTTGGCACCTGCACCTGGCGGTCAAAACGACCAGGACGCAAAAGGGCTGGGTCCAGAACGTCTGGACGGTTTGTTGCAGCGACAATGATGATGCCTTCGTTGGCTTCAAAACCATCCATCTCAACCAAAAGCTGGTTCAACGTCTGCTCGCGTTCGTCGTTACCGCCGCCATAGCCTACGCCACGCGACCGGCCAACCGCATCGATCTCGTCAATGAAAACGATGCAAGGCGCGTTCTTTTTCGCCTGTTCGAACATGTCGCGGACGCGAGACGCACCCACACCAACGAACATTTCAACGAAATCAGAACCGGAAATCGTGAAGAACGGCACACCTGCTTCGCCCGCGATAGCCCGTGCAAGAAGCGTCTTACCCGTACCCGGAGGACCCACCAAAAGCGCCCCTTTGGGGATTTTGCCGCCGAGACGTGAGAATTTTTGCGGCGTGCGCAGGAACTCTACAATCTCTTCAAGTTCTTCTTTTGCTTCGTCGATGCCTGCAACATCATCAAACGTCACGCGGCCATGCTTTTCGGTCAGAAGCTTCGCGCGCGATTTGCCAAAGCCCATGGCGCCGCCTTTGCCCCCGCCCTGCATACGGTTCATGAAGTAAATCCACACACCAATCAGCAGAAGAAACGGCAGGAACGTCATCAGGATCGTCATCAAACCGGATTGTTCCTGTGGCTCTGCACGGAATGTGACCTGATTGCTCACCAGAAGATCAGTTGCGCCGGCGCCTTCCGGCTGGATCGTTACATAGTCACGGCCATCCGAGCTGCGGAATACGATCCGTTCACCATCGATGGTCGCATTTGAGACGTCGCCGCCCTCCACACGCTGAACGAAGTCGGAATAGCTTACGGTGGACGACGTGGTGTTTGTCTGGCCGCCTGAGATAAGGTTAAATAGCGCCAATATCAGCAGGAAAAGAACCAGCCAAAAGGCGATGCTACGCGCGTTGTTCAAAGGACGCTCCTTTGGGAATTTCTTGGGGCAGAAACGGCCACCCCTCCGACTATACTATTAAATAGCTACCAATAGCAGATCTTCAACGCGATAAGAGAAATTGTGAGAAAGTGCCGCGGCCAATTGCCGACGCCGTCCAGCCGTTTTCGAGGCCTGCGAGAGGGGCCGCAACAAGTTCGTCACCGCGCCAGATCGCCGGAGAGGCCAACAAGGACTGGCGTGGAAGGCCTGTATCGCGCCAATCTTGGCAGTTTTTGACTGCGTCGCCAAGGGCGCGCACCTGCAATTCTGCGTCATGCGGCCCTTCAAGCACCCAACGCCCATCCCAAGGCGCATCTGTGGACGATACGACATTGCGTACAGCATTGTATTCGCGGGTGATTCGAAAACGGCGCTCATAAATTTTCTTGCCCTCGACCATTCTGAAAATACAGCCGCCAAGGGTGTGCATGCCCTTTTCCCTCAGGCCATCCTCCAACTCGAACATCGCCTTAGAGCGAGGAGCATAGTTTGCGCCGCCAACCCAACGGATCGCAACTCGTCGCAGCCGGTAGATGAGTTCTGGCGGAATAAACCCGTCTTTCTCAGGAATCTCACCCGGCACAATAAGGTCGCCACGATCTTCCACAACGTATTTGAATACTGACGCGCGCAGAACAAGATCTAAGGAAGATTTCGCAAGCCACAGGTTGTGTGCCACGCTCGCTAGAACGTCGGCATCAATCTCAAGAGGTTCCAGTGCTTCAAGTACCTGCCGCGCGCGCACGCGCTCAAATTTCGGATCATTGTTGGACGGATCCTCGGCCCATTCGACCTCGTGGCGTTTCAGATAAGACCGCAATTTAGCACGCCCGAAGGAGAGCAGTGGCCGAGTCCAATCGACACCTTCCCGCTCAAAACTGCGCTCCATGTGCGCGAGACCGTCGATACCCGACTGCCGCGCCAGACGCATCAAAAAGGTTTCGGCTACGTCATCCTGAGTATGTCCGAGCGCGACCAAGTCTGCGCCGCATTGCTTTGCCCATTCCCCAATCAAACGATAGCGCGCATTGCTCGCCTTTGATTGAAGGTTACCAGACCCATCCCACGCCCAAGTCAAAACGCTATGCGGCACATTCCATTCGGCACAATACGCAGCAACCAGCGCGATTTCATCTCCGGCCTCAGGCCGGAGCCCATGATCCAACGTGACCGCCTCAACCGGAAACCCCAGGTCCCGCCCATGCCAAATCATCAAATCAAGGCATGCCATAGAGTCGCCACCACCGGACACGGCGACGCCAAGCTTCTTCGGTTTTTTTAAAGCAAACCCAGACCCACTGAAAAACCGGAGCATCTCATCCGGGTTCTCGTCTTCGCTCACACGCACCCCATTGATGCACGCGCGGCCTGCGCCTCGATCGACGCTTCGGTATCGGGATACCTAAGCGTCACCTCAGCCAATGTAATACAAGCCTCCGAGTTCTGGCCCAATCCATCCAAAGCCAGACCAAGCTTCAACAACGCCGTTGGCGAGGTCGGCCCGTTCGGCGTGCCCGAATAGCTTTCCAGATAGGCGCGCGCCGCCGAAGATGTCAGCCCAAGGCTTTGCAACGCCTCGCCCCGCATCAGGTGTGCAAGTCCGGTTAAAGGCCCACCCTGATAGGTCTCGGTGAAGCGCTGCAGTTGCTCTGCTGCGGCTTCAAAGCTGCCAGCATCAAAGGTTGCTTTGGCCCGATCGAAGTCGTCACGCTCGGCAACCGCCAACTCGACACCGCCCGTCACATCACCAACCGGCGCAACGGGCTGAGGCGTTACAGCCGTCGGCAAAGCCCCGCCCCCGAGCGTTGGAGTCTCTCCGAGACTGCCGATGTCGCAGCCACTTTCAAGCTCGCAGAGCCGAAACTCCAGATCGCCGATCCGGTTGGTGCCGTCCGAAACAACGCGATCCACACGATTGGTCAGCGCCTCATTCGCAGCAATGACACGCTGCAATTCGGCTTCCATCGCGTCGACCCGTTCCAGCACATTGGTGCCGGAAAGGTTCGCATTCACACCCCCCGTGGTGGACAACTCGCGCCGCATCTTCTGTATTTCGACAAACAGCACCGAAAGCTCCTGACGGATATCCGCCAGGGTCTTTTCGCGATCTTGTGCACCGGCCGGAACGGCCAGGATGCACATGGCAACAATCAAAATCCAACGCATGAGGCTAGCTCCGTTTCTCAGACGCCCGCACCTGCGGTGATGACCGTGACCGAACGCCGGTTCTGGCTATAGCACGTCTCGTCGGAACAAATCTGGATCGGGCGCTCTTTGCCGTAGCTGATCGTCTGCAATCGTCCCGGTGCAACGCCGCGCGAAATCAGATAGTTCTGAACCGCACTTGCGCGACGCGCGCCCAGCGCAAGGTTGTACTCACGGGTGCCCTGCTCGTCTGCGTGACCTTCGATCAGTGCGCGGTAATCAGCGTTCTGTGTCAGCCAAACTGCTTGCTGGTCCAGCACGGCCTGTGCTTCTGGTCCCAAAGTCGACTGGTCCACCGCGAACAAAATACGGTCTCCGATCGTTTCGTTGAAATAGACCGGGGATGTCGGATCATTCACGCCGCCCGTGACACCACCGTTTGCTCCAAATCCACCTGCGGCACCACTGCTGCCAGGACCGAAGCGGTCCGCATTTGTACACGCACCAAGCGCTACAAGCGCCGCGGCCGCCACTGCCATCTTCAGAAAAGTCATAAGATCACCTGTTTGGTTTTTTGTTTATCTGCTCTGGTCTAAAATACCACGTCGCGAAGAAGATTGAAACGGCTCACGGCAGAAGCGGCGACCACGCCGGGTCCGAGGCCGCGGTCGGCATTGCAAGTCGCTTCAAATTTCGCCCCGAAATGTCCACAGAAAAGAGCGCGGGCTCTCCATCAGCGCCAGCGCTTTCGCGTGTAAACATCAAAACGCGCCCGTTCGGAGCCCAAGTGGGGCCCTCGTCGAGAAACGACGCTGTCAAAAGCCGCTCTTGAGAACCATCAGTGCGCATGACGCCTATATGAAAACGGCCCGCGTTTTGTTTGGTAAAGGCAATAAAGTCGCCACGCGGCGACCAGACCGGCGTCCCGTATCGCCCTTGACCAAAACTGATCCGGGAGGCCTCGCCCCCCGTCGCGGACATCACGTAAAGCTGCTGATTGCCGGAGCGATCACTTTCAAAAACGATCTTGCTGCCATCCGGCGAAAACGAAGGCGCGGTTTCGATGGACGGCGCGCTGGTCAATCGAGTGGGCTGGCCACTGGCGAGATCCAGCCGAAATATATCTGTATTCCCGCCTTCTGCGCGCGAATACAGTACGGTCTGGCCGTTCGGCGCATAGCGCGGAGCGAACGTCATTGCTTGGACATCCATCTGTAACGGGCGTTTCGTAACTGTGCCCACCGACAATTCATAAATCTGCGGAAAGCCGGATTCGTAGCTGGTGAACAAAACCCGGTCGCCTGTAGGCGAGAATCTTGGGGCCAACACGATGGACGACGCATCTGTCAGAAATTGAATATTTGCACCATCGTAGTCCATAATCGCCAACCGCTTGGCGCGCGCATTCTTTGGGCCTGTTTCTTCAACGTAGACCACGCGGCTGTCAAAATAGCCGCTTTCACCGGTGATCCGCGCATAGACCTGATCCGCAACTTTATGCGCCACACGCCGCCAGCTATCGGTCCCGCCCGCGAATTGCAGACCTTCGCCCAAAGGCGCGCCCGTAAAGATGTCAAAGAGACGGAACTTAACAACCAACCGCTTGTCGCTGGTCAGCGTCACTGCGCCTGTCACCAAGGCCTCGACGTTGATTGCCTTCCAGTCGGGATAGGGAACGGATCCGTTAAAATCGCTGACCTGGCTGATATAGGCGTTCTTGGGCACGTCCCGGAACAAACCCGTGCCAACCAAATCTGCCGCGACCACGGCCGTGATCTGACGGGCAAAATCCGCCGCTGCCGCGTTCTCCGCCAAAAACGGAGCCACTGCGATTGGGACAGGCTCGATAACGCCTTGGGTTATTTCGATCCTGAGTGGCCCGGAACGCTCTTGCGCCACCAAAGGCGTTGCAAAAGTCATCACCAAGCCGAGCACCAGCGAACTCAAAACCTTCATCGGAACTGCATCCCTTCGGGGTTGAACGTCATTTCGATATTGCGCCATTGGCTGAATTTTTCCACCGGCAAAGGAAATCCGCGGGCGCCACAGCGGATAATCGCCCGTCGCGCGGCTTCAAATGCCTGTTTCGCGGCGCCATCCGATCCGCCAGCCGACGAAACCAGCTGTATGGAATTCGTCACCGGCTTGCCATCCTCAGTCATGGACACCCCAACCACAACAGTTGTGCCTAGCGCATCCGTCGACAAGCTGCCGACGTTCCAGCACGAACTGACCGCGACCCGCAGCACGTCACGTTCCCCGCCCGTTAATGGCGGCCCAGTTGGTACGTTTGAGGCGGACGTTTCGTTGGCTTCCGCCACGGCATCGGCAATGGCATCGTTCGGCGCGTTTTCGGTTGGCGTCTTGGCGGGCGTTTCCGCCTGACGCACGGGCCTCGCGGGCCGCGTGCGGGGGCGCATCGAACTGGCAGGCGCCAATTCCTGCGTTTCTTCGGCCTCGGTGACGATCCGGTCGCTGGCTTCCAGCGGCGCGGCGGCTTCGGCCTCTTCGACCACCTCTTCGGGCGGCGCTTCTGGATCGGGTGCGACTTCGTCCAGGCGCTCGGGTGCGACTTCCGCCAATGGCGGCGGCGCAATCGAAGGTGTTGCAGCAACGCGCGGCGCTGGCTGCGGCGTGCCATCTTCAATTGGGGACGACCCCTCAATGTCCGTTGGCGGTGTCGAAATGATTGGCGCGTTGTCTTCCACGACCGCGTCAGGGATCGGCTGGGGGATGGTCAAATCAGGGTTCTCGGGTGTTTCGGGCTCGTCGGCTTGCACGGGCGAGGACACTTCGGGTGCGGTATCTTCGGCGGGGGTCGTCGGCGCTTCATCCTCAGTCGGCGGCATAACTTCAGGCGCGTCCGTCGCCATTTCAGGCGCGGTCGTCGGTGGCAAAAGTGCTGCATACTCAGCTTCCGAAAGCACCGTCACCTCGCTCACTGTAACCTCCGGTATGCGGTCGCCCACGAACATCCCACCAAAGAAGATGAACACAACAAGCGCGAAATGTCCCGCACCAGAGAGATACCAGCCCGCGCGCAACGCCGCCTCAACCGCCCTGGCCGTTTAGACGAGGACCGCCATCATCTGTCACAAGGCCAATATTCGTGATCCCGGCGGCATTCATTGCCCCCATCACTGTCGCGACGCGCCCATAAGGCACCGATGTATCAGCCCGCAAGAACACCCGGTCCGAGGTTCGCTCGGTCAAGATAGCCTGCAAGCGGCCGATAATGTCACCGTCAGTGACTTCAGTGGACTGGATCATGGTCGCACCATCCGCCGTCAGCGTGATCGTCAATGGCTGCTCCTGCTCAGTCGGCAAGGATTGTGCCGCGGTGCGCGGCAACTCAACCGGCACACCAACAATCTGCAACGGCGCGGCCACCATGAAGATGATCAACAAGACCAACATGACATCCACAAAGGGCGTCACGTTGATCTCGGCCATCGGCTTTGAGCGAGATCGTCGGCCCCGCCGGCGCGATCCACCGCCTTTTTCAAGAACACCCGCCGCCATTCTAGGACGCGTCCATCTGGCGACTTAGGATCGTGGCGAACTCATCCGCAAAAGACTCGTATCCACCAATAATCTTGTCCGCATCTGTGGATAGCTTGTTGTAGAAAATCACTGCAGGAATAGCCGCCGCCAACCCAAGCCCCGTCGCCAAAAGAGCCTCGGCAATACCCGGCGCCACAACCGCAAGGCTCGTCGACTGGCTTTGACCGATTTCGATGAAGGCAACCATGATACCCCAAACCGTCCCAAACAAACCTACAAAAGGCGCCGTCGATCCAACTGTTGCCAAAACCGGCAATCCCGCCTGCAAGGCCTCGGTCTCTTTTTGGATCGCAACGTCCATCGAGCGATCAATCCGCACCTGTGCGCCGCCAATCATCCCACCGTTGTCGCGATGCGAGCGCCGCCATTCGGTCATGCCGGCGGAAAAAATGCGCTCGGCCCGGCTATTTGGCGCAGGTCCGATCTGATCAAACAACTGATCAAGCGGTTCGCCCGACCAGAAGGCCTCCTCAAAGGTTGCCGCTTCGGCGCGCGCCTGACGGTAGTCCTTTGACCGCGAATAAATGATTGCCCAAGCCCAGATTGACGCCAATATCAACGCCACCATCACCAGCTTGACCGTAAAAGACGCACGCGCAAACAACGCCCAGATCGAAAAATCTGCGTGCTGCGCAAGCGCGATCGCTTCCTGCTCCATAGTTCCGCTCTCTCTGCCGACCCTTATTATATTGTTTTGGGTCCCTCGTTTCACAGCAGATTATCGGAACCGCATAGAAAATGCCAACAAGAAGCCGTGAATGACGCTGCGGCGATTGCGCAATCAGGACAAAGTTTGGCGTATTTCCGCCGGAAGTCTCGCCGGCCGGCCGTTTTCTGACAAAGCCACAAGCGTCACCAAGGCCTCAAACACCACCTCGCCGGCGCGTTCGATAACCTGATGCATGATGATACGGGCACCAGTCACGCTTTCGACTTGGGTTACCACGTCAAGGAGATCGTCAAATTTTGCGGGCGCACTGTAGTCCGCCTCGATCCGACGAACCGCGAAGACAATCCCTTCATCGGCTTTCAACCGGACCTGATCGATCCCGGCCTCGCGCACATACTCGGTGCGGCCGCGCTCTATGTATTTCAGGTAATTTGCGTAATACACAATTCCCGCAAGGTCAGTGTCTTCATAGTAGACGCGCAAAGTCAGTCGATGGCTCATGGTCGCAACGATGCGCCAGGCCGCGTCAGGCGTCCAGCCTCAGTCTTCCTTAAACCGGCAGATCACGATTTGCGCGCGCGCTCAGCCTTAAAGCGTGGCTTGGATCATTCGCAACAGCAGGCATGGTCGGATCATATCCCGCCCGTACAAGCGCCGCGATGTCAGGTCTTAACACAACCTGCTCTCCCAAACGCGCAAGCGGCCCTTTGTCCATGAAGGCCACATCTGACCACAACAAAATGGTCTGAACTGCCTGTGCCAGCGCGATATCTTCCGCCGCTACTTTCGACATTTCGGCGTCCATCCGGACGAAGACAAACGCTGCTTTGATCGCGCCATGCGGCTCAAACCGGAAAAGCCGATACTGGTTGGCATCCGCCGCTTCCAGCCGCCCCACCAAAGGCACCAGATCAGGCACCAGACGGTCAAGGCCCGGGGTCTCAAGCAACTCGTTCCATTCGCGAAAAAAGAACACCAAAAGGTTGGCGCCCAGATCAGGATCAGTTTCGGCCATTTTGTGGTCGGCCAATGCAACGACCGCCTCAATCGCCCCCTTCATCACCGAAAGCGTTGCGTCATCAACACCAAAAACAATCGGCACGATGGGACGGCCCCAACGCGCAAACAGAAACGTTCCGTCCGCACGCGTAAACATTTTTTCTACGTCCCCAAATTCCATGCTCTGTCAGCTAGCGTGCGACGCCAGAAATCTCCAGACCTGCGGTCGGGAAAACACCCGATCCGGTCCCTTGCTTCAAAACAGATCGGTTTGCCCCGCAGCTTGAGGAGCCGGCAGACCCAAGTGGCTCCAAGCTTTGGCCGCCAGCATTCGCCCTCGCGGCGTGCGTTGGATAAGGCCCTGCTGCAACAAATAGGGCTCGATGACTTCTTCAATCGAGTCACGACTTTCCGAAAGCGCCGCCGAAAGCGTTTCAACCCCGACCGGCCCGCCAGCATAATTCTCGGCAACCAGCGTCAGATACCGGCGATCCGCTCCATCAAGCCCGAGTTTATCCACCCCAAGCCGCGTCAGGGCGCTGTCAGCAAGCTCCTGTGTCAGCCGCCCATCTCCCTCGACAAGCGCGAAGTCCACCACGCGCCGCAAGAGCCGCCCAGCGATCCGAGGTGTCCCCCGTGCGCGACGTGCAATCTCGCGCATGCCGCCGTCCTCAGCGGGAATGCCCAAAAGCCCGGCACCTCGCGCCACGATCAGAAAAAGCTCGTCTTCGGTGTAAAAATTCAGGCGCATCGGAATACCAAAGCGGTCCCGCAGGGGTGTCGTTAAAAGCCCAAGCCGCGTCGTTGCCCCCACAAGCGTGAAGGGCTGCAACTCGATGCGCACGGTGCGAGCCGCGGGGCCCTCACCGATCACCAGATCAAGTTCGAAATCTTCAAGCGCGGGGTAAAGCACTTCCTCCACCACCGGGTTCAACCGGTGTATCTCGTCAATGAACAAGACGTCCCGTGCCTCAAGGTTCGTCAGGATCGCCGCCAAATCCCCGGCCTTGGCCAAAACCGGTCCCGAGGTCATCCGAAAGTTTACGCCCGACTCGCGCGCGACGATCTGCGCCAACGTGGTCTTGCCCAAACCGGGCGGCCCATGAAACAACGTATGATCCATCGCCTCACCACGACGGCGCGCGCTTTCAATGAAAACGCTTAAATTTGCCCGCGCTTCGGCCTGCCCTACAAAGGCGTCAAGCGTCTTCGGGCGCAACGCCCGATCCGTATCTTCCGGGCGCGCTTGGGGACGCAGTGTTGGATCGGGTTCACCCATAAAAACAGCCCATCTTTCTGGCAAAAATATCCGGTGGACTGTGAGAAAGCTTTGAGGCGATGGCCTGCCTCTCGCCCACAGCGCAGATCAAAGCCGTACGACACCGCCACAAGCCCGTCATCCCTTTGGCGCCAATCGCTTCAACGCCTCTCGAATAAGCACAGGTGTCGTCGCATTTTCGAACGCCCCCGCGGCCTGAGCGACAGCGCTGGCGGCTTCCCCTGGCGCATATCCAAGATTACTCAAGGCTGACAAAGCTTCCGATTGAGCCGAGGCATTTTCCGGCGCCGGAGGCATTGCCACAGCGGGGTCGATCACCTCGCCGTCGCCGTCGCCAATCGCGGGCGCCGCGCGGCCCATCGCCATCATCGCGGGCGCCTTGCCCTTAAGCTCAAGCACAACACGCTGAGCGATCTTCGGCCCAACTCCGGGGGCTGCTTTGACAGACGCCCAGTCTTCCAAAGCAATCGCGCGCGAAACGCCATCGGGTCCTAGCGTGCCAAGGATCGCCATCGACGCTTTCGCCCCGATCCCTTGCACGCTCATCAACAACCGATGCCATTCCTTTTCCACCAACGTCGTGAACCCGAAAAGTTGCAACAAATCTTCCCGCACCAGCAATTCGGTATAAAGCGCAACCGCCTCGCCGACGCCGGGCAAGGTGGCCAAAGTCCGCTCGCTGACATGCACAATGTAGCCAATGCCACGCACATCAATCAGCACATGATCCGACCCGCGATACTCTAGTCGCCCTGCAAGTTTACCAATCATCCGACCGCCCTCGCGATCCGTGCAGCGGTCGCGGCAAGATGTGCATGGCAGATTGCGACCGCCAAGGCGTCCGCCGCATCCGGCCCGGCGATCTCGATGCCGGGAAGCTGCATCCGCACCATATGCTCGACCTGCCGCTTGTCCGCGTGGCCTACCCCAACAACCGCCTTCTTCACAGCGTTCGGGGCGTATTCGCCTACGACGATACCCGCACGCGCTGGCACCAACATCGCAATCCCCCGCGCCTGGCCAAGCTTAAGCGTGCCGGCTCCATCCTTGTTGACGAATGTTTGCTCGACAGCAGCGGTGTCGGGTAAATAGCGCGCCCAAATCTCGGTCAACTGATCAAATAGAGACACCAAACGCCCCCCAAGATCGCCATTTCCGGTTTTGCAGACGCCATTTGCCACATGCGACAACTTCGAGCCGGATACATCAATCACGCCCCATCCAAGAGCTCTTAGCCCCGGGTCCAGCCCCATCACACGCATCGCCTCACCTGCCCTTTTTTATCTTGGGCAATGAGTAGCACGAAACGCGAACATCTTCCAAGAACATTGCGGGGGTCAGAAGCGAAACGCGGCAATATCGCACGCAATGCACTCAGGTTAAACGCCGCAACGGAAGCGAAAGTGGTGCGCGCAGACCACATCATTGACATTGGGCGGCGAAAAGAAGCGATTGGCTCCAAATGTCGCAAATAGACCGCGACCAAGCCTCGCCGATAAAAGCGGCACAAAATCGTCATCGCGAAGCTCGAAATCGACACTTCGAAACAGTGATTTTGCCTTTACCGATAACAGTTTAGAGCCAAAAACGACCTATGCAAAAACTGCATCCCAGACATGCAATTTGTGTGCTTGCCGGACGGAAATTCCGCTCCTAAGTGCGGTCAATCACTCAAAGGGCAGCAGCCCAGATTTAAGGATAAACGCGATGGCACTTTTTGACGACACCCGCCTGCAAAGCCGTCCCGCAACCGTTGTTGACCGGGCTTATGCTGCGCTTACAAATACAATAGCAACTCTGGCAGCTTGGAACGACGCGCGTCGTACGCACAATACGCTGTCACAACTGTCGGCACACGAGCTGGAAGACATCGGCCTTCATCGTGGCGATATCGACCGGATTGCACACAGGACTTTCTGAATTTTTGTGGCATAAATAAAAAAACGGCCACGTCTGGCAGGACGCGGCCGTTTTCGTTTTGGTGCCAGAAAGACAGCCGCTTGACGCGGCTCGCCTTTATCGCACGAGGGAAGAGATAGTTCCGGAAAGCCAAAGCGTGACAGGATCGGCCATCATGGCAAAGCCACCAACTTGCTCGATGACATTTCCGCCCATGAGGCTATCAACCCGCTCCTGGTAGGCAAGCGGTCCCAGGTTGGCGTGCAAAAAGCCCTTAAAGATAAATATGACCAGCAATAGCAAATAGATGCCGCGAAGCAGCGCATATCCGCGACGACGACGCGGTTTCGCAACCACCAGACCATCATCGGTTACTTGTGTGACGAACCCATGGCTAAGCTTGCTGTGGCGCCGGTTAATTCGGCGCATACGACGTTCAAATTCATCAAACTGATAGGCGGACATCGAAAGACTCCAAACACCTGACCAATAGGCCGGATGAGTGAAGATTCCGCGAAATTGTGGCCTCAATGTGGCGCAAGCAGCTGTTTGGCAGCGCTTCCGTTCAAATTCCGACTATTCGCGCCAATGTTAGGGTCGACCAGTCAACAATCTGGTCCTGTTTGATAAGATTGAAGCCTGCGTCGCGATAATGCGAAGTGACAGTTTCGGCCTGTTCATTGAGAATCCCACTCAGGACCACATGTCCGCCCGGCTGCACCGCGCGTCTCATATCCGCTGCAAGGGCCAACAAGGGGCCCATGAGGATATTGGCGAAAACCAGATCAAATTGTTCGGCGCCCGACAGAGCCTCATGTTCAAAACCTGCGGCTTCAACACAGCGGACCCGGTCTGAAAGACCATTGGCGCGCACGTTGACTTCAGCAACTTCTACCGCGACGGCATCAATGTCCGAAGCCAATACCTGATCGGGCCACATCCGCGCTGCTGCCATCGCAAGAACCGCCGTGCCGCACCCAATGTCTGCAACAGATCGCGCGCGCAGCCCCTCGTCAATCAATCGATCAAAAGCGAGCAGACAGCCAAGGGTCGTAGCATGATGACCCGTGCCAAACGCCATCGCCGCCTCGATGCGCAGAGAAATCCGATCTTGTGGCACCTTGTCGGCGTTATGGCCACCGTAGACAAAAAACCGGCCCGCCTCGACAGGCGTTAATTCACGCCGAACGTGCGCAACCCAGTCTGTCTCGGGAACTTCTGAGACTGCGAACATTTCCGCGCCAAAAGCGACAGCCAGCACGGCCAAACCAACACCATCGGGCGCTTCAAGAAAGTATCCGCCAACTTCCCAGGTGTTGCTTCCGTCTTCGATCTCGAAGACGCCAACACCGGTTGGTGCGGGCTCCAAACCTTCCAGAGCAGACCCCAAACCTTCGGCCCGCTCCTTGCTCTTCAATGTGGTCAATGCTGTCCATGTACTCATGACCAAAGCGCCTACGCCCAGGCCATGGCGCCGTCAACGATCCTGCGCTCTTTAACAAATACCTCAATGTGGGGCGGGCTTGCACAGGCGGCGGACAGCGCGCCCGCACCGGAACATTTTGATCAGGCGCTTATCCCTGTACCGATCGGGCAGGTCACGCCCGTTCCGCCGATGCCGCAGTATCCGCTCGGGTTTTTTGCCAGATACTGCTGATGGTAGTCTTCGGCAAAATAAAACTCTGGCGCCGAAACAACCTCAGTCGTGACAACTCCGAAACCTGCAATGGCGAGCCGGTCCGCGAACATCTGTTTTGTCGCGTCGGCAACAGCCTTCTGGGCCTCGTTGAAGACGTAAATGCCCGAACGATACTGCGTGCCTACATCATTCCCCTGGCGCATGCCTTGGGTAGGATCGTGTCCTTCCCAGAAGACCTTCAAAAGGTCCTCAAACGAAATAATTGCGGGGTCGTAAATAATCCGAACAACCTCGTTATGACCGGTCTGACCCGAGCACACTTCTTGATAAGTTGCGTTGGGCGTAAAGCCACCGGCATAGCCAACCATCGTTGAGTAAACACCATCCAGCTTCCAAAACATCCGCTCAACGCCCCAAAAACAGCCCATGCCGAACATCGCAACCTCAAAGCCGTCCGCCACATCGGCCGTCAAAGCATTGCCGTTCACGAAATGCGTCTTGGCTGTCTGAATGGCCACACTGCGGCCCGGAAGAGCCGCGTCAGTGGCTACCATCTCGGATTTCTTTCGGTTCATAAAAAACATAGTTCCCCCTCCGTTCATTGTGTCCCCTCCCATATAGGGGCCCAAAGCCGCCGCTTCTACTCCGCAGGGGCATGCGCCCTGCTCGAGAACACAGTCTCGTGACCGGGCACCGGATGGCGCGGGATTAACATCGCCAGCGCGAGCGACGTCATTGCCATTCCTGCGGCCAGAACGAACACTCCTACAGGAGACACAATCCACAAGTCCCCCAACAGCACCGGCAGAAAGACCGCCGCAATATGATTGATCGTAAAGGCAACCGCTGCCGTGGGTGCAATGTCGCCCGGATCGACGACCGTCTGGAAGTACCTCTTCAACGCGAACGCCAGAGAAAAAAACACGTGGTGCACAACAATCAGCGTCCTCGTCACGGCTTTCCGCCAATCAAAATAATAGACGCAGGCATAAGCCAAAAATACGAAAATCAGCCCGACATATTCGAACGCCAACGCCCGTTTTTCGCCGAAATAGGCCACCGCCTGCCCCAAAACCGGCGCGATAAGCATATTTGCCAGAAAGCTGTACAGGAGCAAAGCAGTGACTTCATGGACCTGAAATCCAAAGCGCGCGCCCGACATGAATTGCAGCGCGTAGTAGAGCCAATAGCGCTTGCACAGGATCATCTTTTTCACCTGCGGTTCGGGCGCCTCAAATTGAGGGAAAGCGACCATGCAATAAATCCCAATCGCCGCACAGGCACCGCCGGACAGCAAATAGACCGTGTTGTAGCTCAGATCGAAGTAGTCCCAGGTGATCACCAAAAGCCCATAGCTCAACAAGGAGGCACCTGATCCAACAGCGACGATCCATCCCAAGATCTGCGGTGCGCGTTCTTTCGGGAGCCACTGTAATTGGAGCGATTGATTGACAGTTTCGTAGCAGTGGAATGCGATTGACGACAACAGCGTGATAAACAGTATCCCGCCAAAACTTGGAAACCACGCCGTCACCGCCGTTGCCACGCCCAGCAAAGCAAGTGAACTCAGGCCAAGCACTTGCTCGCGCATCAATATGATGATCGCGATGACACCGACGGCCAGAAATCCCGGGATCTCGCGCACAGTGTGCAGCCAGCCTATGTCGACGCCGGTGA
>CAJQNG010000117.1 GCA_905479635.1 uncultured Boseongicola sp.
GTGCAGCAATACCTGTTCGTGAACGGCAGACCCGTCCGGGATAGAATGCTGATCGGAGCGCTTCGCGGCGCCTATATGGATTTCCTCAGTCGCGACCGTCACCCCGCAGCTGTCTTGTTCATCGACTGCGACCCGCAACTCGTTGATGTGAATGTGCATCCGGCGAAATCCGAGGTACGCTTCCGCGATCCCGGAGTGGCGCGCGGATTGATCGTCTCGGGGCTGCGACACGCCTTGGCCGAAGCGGGCCACCGCGCCTCAACGACCGTCGCGGGCGAGACCCTCGGCGCGTTCCAAACGCCCGCTGAAGGCCCACGTATTTACCAAATGGATCGTCGACCGGCGACTGGGTATTCATCGCACGCTCAGGCGGGATTTGCCGAAGCAGATCAGGTGTTTGAGGCACCATCAGCGCGCACAGACGACGTCGAAAACGCCCCCCATTCGGAAGACTTGCCACTTGGCGCGGCGCGCGCGCAGGTGCATGCAAACTATATCATTGCACAAACCGCAGATGGCATGGTGATCGTCGACCAACACGCCGCGCACGAGCGTCTTGTCTACGAGAAACTGAAGCGCCAGATGGCGGAAAACGGTGTGGCAGCGCAGGCGCTTCTTGTACCAGAAATCGTCGAATTGGGCGCCGAGGCCTCGCGTCTTCTTGATCTTACCGATGATCTTGCGACCATGGGGCTGGGCATCGAACCGTTTGGGCCGGGTGTCATCGCGGTGCGCGAGACGCCTGCGATCCTTGGAACCGTCAATGCCGAAGCACTGGTCAAAGATATTCTCGATGAAATTCAGGATGTTGGCGACAGTACGGCCCTTAAATCACGTCTTGACGCAATCCTGAGCCGCGTGGCCTGTCACGGTTCAATTCGCTCGGGCCGCCAGATGCGCGGCGAAGAAATGAATGCGCTTTTGCGCGAAATGGAAGCAACCCCGCATTCGGGCCAATGCAATCACGGCCGCCCGACTTACGTCGAACTGAAGCTTGCAGACATCGAACGCCTGTTTGGCCGTCGATGATCCGGATTGGCGACACCGAGTACGCGTTCAGCGACCCAGTTCTTTTGTTGTCACTTGCCGGCGTGTTCGTTGTGGTTCTGGTGCTCGTGTTGTTGATCATGACTGTGCGGCGCGCCGGACAATCTGCGTCAATGATGTCACCGCTCGCCCACAATATCGACGCGCTTGGCCAACGTGTTCAAAGCCTTTCGGACGGCCAGCATCAGCTCTCGGGTGGCCTTACCCATGTAAGTGAAGCACAGGCCGCGAGCCAGGCAAACATGCTCAAACTGATGGAGCAGCGACTGGCCGAAGTCGGCACCAAGATGAACGAGAATTTGCAAGGCTCTGCGACCCGCACCGCCCGGTCGCTCGGTGAGTTGCAAGAGCGGCTCAAGACGATCGACAAAGCACAAGCCAATATCGAGAAACTGTCCGGAGACGTCATTAGTCTGCAGGATATCTTGTCCAATAAGCAGACCCGCGGCGCGTTCGGCGAAATTCAGTTAAATGACATTGTTTCCAAGGCATTACCGTCCGACGCTTACACGCTTCAGGCCACTCTATCCAACGGCAAACGTGCGGATTGCCTGATCCATTTGCCAAACCCGCCGGGACCGATTGTCATCGATTCTAAGTTCCCGCTGGAGGCCTACGAAGCCCTCAGAAACGCGACCAACGACCGCGAAACCGCTGAGGCCGCGCGCGGCATGCGAACATCGGTTCGCGCCCATATCAGGGCGATCTCCGAGCGCTATATTGTCGATGGAGAAACGGCCGATGGGGCTTTGATGTTCCTGCCGTCCGAGGCTGTCTACGCCGAACTTCATGCCAACTTTCCCGAGGTCGTTAGAGACGGATTCAACGCCCGCGTCTGGATCGTGTCTCCGACAACTTGCATGGCCACTTTGAACACGATGCGGGCTATTTTGAAAGACGCGCGCATGCGCGAACAGGCGGGCGCCATCCGCAAAGCGCTACGGATGTTGCACCGGGATGTCGAATTGGTCGTCGAGCGGGTACAAAAGCTTGATACACATTTCAATCAGGCGCGCGCAGATCTTGACGGGATTGGGACTGCGGCCGAACGCGCAGGCAAGCGCGCCTCCAAACTTGATAATTTTGACTTCGAAGAATTGGCCCCCGATACACCAGCAGCGGTCAAACCAGCGGAAGTCGTGCGTTTAGCGCGCGACGACTGATTTCTGCGGCGCGGATCGGCAGGGATTTTCTGGATACTTCGCTGCCATATTTTTCCCCCAATCCCTTGTTAGCCACGTCTTGTCGCGTTCTTTGCGACATTTCGATTGACGAGGGCTGCGTTGAAATATGCAAAATATATCAATGGCTTGATGTGCGTAGGGCTTGCGGGCTGTGGCGTGAGCTATCCGTCGCGGCCGATCGATTCTGCGTACCTGAACGGCGCAAATGGCTTGGAATATGCCGAAGCAGGTCTGGCATTGTCGGATATCGAAGAGCAGACAATCAGCGTGACCGTCGCACGGTTTCTGCGTGATTCGGAGGGCAATGATACCGTTGTTGTCATCAGCGACGAAGTTGCGACCTTGCCTGTTGGCTTCACTGCCTATGAAGCGCGCGATATGGTTATAACGCTTGATGGTGAGACGTTAACCTTTGTTGACGGCCAGGCAACGCTTGAAAGTGGGCAAACCGTTTGGGGATATCTGAACTATGCGCTTGCCCATTCGGCGACGGGAGGACTTTACACCTACGGGAAGTATGCCTCGCCCTCTGAAGGTGAAGCAATTGATACCGAGGGATTCTTTGCCATCGGTTTTCAAACAAATCCAGACGATATTCTCGTTTTGTCCGGAGACGCGACCTATCGGGGGTCGTATTTCGGCTACGGTCAATTGCTGGATGCGGATGGAGGTCTTTTGAATGACGAACTGGAAACAAATGGCGCGATCACCATCGAGGTAGATTTTAAAAGCGCGAGCGCCTCCGGTCAGTTGAACGGCTTTTTCGACCCCAAGGACGAACGTGACCAATACTCCATGATTTTCGTTAATGCGGCCATTAACGGGAACGGTTTTGCGGCGGCGCCAGACATGATTTGCGAGGCCGGTGCGGACTGCAAATCCGCGACAAGCCTTGGCGCGGTCTTTTACGGTGACGCTGGCGCGGAGTTAAGCGGTGTTATCGGTTTCGATGAGACAATCGTGTTGACGGACACCGACACTACCACACACTTTATCGGTGCTGCGGGTTTTTCCTCGACGCGGGAGGTCACGGCAGTCGAAGTCCCGGCGGATTAACAAAAGTTAATCGTCGCCTTTTTGACGTCACCGAGCACGAATGACCGCCCTGCGGAGCGAAAGGCTGTCCTTGCAATCAGCAAGTTGGCGAACCGTCAGCCACCTTTGCCGCACAACCATCCGCGCCACGCGGAAATCAATCCCCCGTTTCCGCTCGAGATACCCTTTTGGCAGGCGCCTTTGCATCACGCGCCAGAGCAAGCCAAGCCGAAAAAAACGCAACCGTTTTGAACTCTATTTTTCGATCGTCGCCCATGTCATCCGCACTCCTGAGCTAAATGCAGCGACAAGCCAGAACGGCAATTTGACAGAAACCAGGATCACCCAAAGCCGGACCGATGATACTGATAGTCCAAGTGCGGCGAACACGACTATCAAAGGGGCAACGATTTCCACGTGCCAACCCAAGGCGTTATGCCAACTAATCGATCCATCATACTGGCGGAAGATCGCGTCGCGATAGCGCGACAAAAACGTGTCGAGCTTGTGCATAAGCGCCTTGCCGACCAAAAGCGGCAGTGCCGTCGTCATCGGCCATTTCTTCAACAACTCGATAGGAAGGAACGTCGAGCTTACTGCCTTAAGCTACGTGAGGACGGACGGCAGCGCGACCGCGACTAATTTTTGCACCACGACCTTGGCCTGCATGAGGACTAACCCAAGTGCCACAAGAACGTCGTAGCCGAAGGACATCGTAAGGCCTATCGCGATCGCACTCACGACCTGCAGACTTACACCGGTGCGGAAAAGCATATCGAAACTTTGGCGCGCGACAACACCCATTTTCAGCGCGAAAAGGCTGGCGACCAAAAGTACCGCCGCCCCTGTGGGACCCCGGCGACACCTAGTTCAGATGAGGCTAGCTCAGCGCTTTCCGAAGATTCTCATCAATTTTCTCAAGGAAACCGGAGGTCGTCAACCAACGCTGATTAGGTCCAACCAAAAGCGCAAGATCCTTGGTCATGAACCCGGCTTCCACGGTGTCGACGATGACTTTTTCAAGCGTCTCGGCAAACGACATCAACGCTGCATTGTCATCCAGTTTCGCGCGGTGCTTCAAACCACCAGTCCACGCGAAGATAGACGCAATCGAGTTGGTCGACGTCGCCTCACCTTTCTGGTGCTGGCGATAGTGACGCGTCACGGTGCCATGCGCCGCTTCCGATTCTACGATTTTTCCATCCGGGGTCATCAGGATGGAGGTCATCAATCCGAGACTGCCAAACCCTTGCGCCACCGTGTCAGACTGCACGTCGCCGTCGTAGTTCTTGCACGCCCAGACATACCCACCGGACCACTTCATCGAAGACGCCACCATGTCGTCAATCAGACGATGCTCGTAGTAAATCCCGGCTTCCTTGAATTGGTCCGCGAACTCTTCATCAAATACCTTCTGAAACAGGATCATGAACTGACCATCATATTGTTTCAGAATGGTATTCTTCGTGGAAAGATACACCGGCCACCCAAGCGACAGCCCGTAGTTGAACGTGGCCCGGGCGAAATCAATGATCGAGTGATCAAGGTTATACATCCCCATGTAGATGCCCGAAGACGGCGCCTTGAAAACCTCATGTTCAATGACTTCACCGTCATCACCGACGAATTTCATCGACAGCGTTCCGGGGCCGGGAAATTTCATATCTGTGGCCCGATACTGATCGCCATAAGCGTGGCGTGCAATGACAATGGGACGCGTCCATCCCGGCACAAGGCGTGGGACGTTTTTGCAAATGATCGGTGCGCGAAACACGACACCTCCCAGAATATTACGGATGGTCCCGTTCGGACTGCGCCACATCTTCTTTAGGCCGAACTCTTCAACGCGACCTTCGTCAGCCGTGATCGTCGCACATTTGACGCCGACGCCGACCTCTTTGATCTTTTCCGCCGCATCAATGGTGATCTGGTCTTCGGTGCGATCGCGCTCTTGTATGCTCAGATCGTAGTAAAGCAGATCAATATCGAGATAGGGCAGGATCAGCTTTTGTTTAATGAAATCCCAGATAATCCGGGTCATCTCGTCGCCGTCAAGCTCGACAACAGGGTTTTCAACTTTGATCTTAGACATGTGTGAACGCTCCCTCGGACCACAGAGGTGGACTTGCAGGATCGGTACCGCAACAGGCGTCTAATGGAAAGTCGGTATACCACCGCATACCAATTGGCAGCGGTGCTAAGCCGAATTCATCATGGAAAGGTCCTTCGCCTTAGCGCGACGTTTCGGTCAGACGTCTGGTCACATATTCTGAAGTGTTGCCGATCATCGTTTCCATGTGCGGATCTTCAAAGAAATGCCCGGCGCCCTCGATCTCCTGATGGGTGATCGTGATGCCCTTTTGCTCGTGCAACTTCTCGACAAGCGTATGGGTATCGCGCGGTGGCGCAACCCGGTCGGCAGTGCCGTTGATTACAAGACCCGAAGCCGGGCAGGGTGCCAGAAACGAAAAGTCGTACATATTCGCAGGCGGCGACACCGAAATAAATCCGGTGATCTCCGGCCGACGCATCAAAAGCTGCATCCCGATCCATGCACCAAACGAGAAACCGGCGACCCAGCAATGTTTGGCGTTCTGGTTCATCGACTGTAGGTAATCGAGCGCGGAAGCCGCATCGCTCAATTCGCCCACTCCCTGATCGTATTCGCCCTGACTGCGTCCGACACCACGGAAGTTAAACCGCAGGACCGTGAAGCCCATGTTGTAAAACGCATAGTGCAGATTGTAGACCACGCGGTTGTTCATCGTACCCCCGAACTGCGGGTGCGGATGCAAGATGATCGCAATCGGTGCGTCCTTGATTTTCTGCGGGTGGTAGCGGCCTTCGAGACGACCTTCCGGTCCAGGAAAAATGACTTCGGGCATGGGTCCCCATTATGTTTGTCGCCCCGCGGCGCCCGCCAATTCTTGACGGAATTGGTCAGGGTCTTTAGAAGCATTCTAAATCGGAGATGCGTGACCCCGACTGATCCCGGCTGAACTAAGCAATGGGGCCGGAAAGGTCAATGAGTTAAGGAAGCGTGTAGGATGAAGCTGAGCACCAAGGGCCGCTACGCGATGGTGGCTTTGACGGATTTGGCGATGGTGGCGGAGGGGACGCTTTTGTCTTTGGCCGAAATCTCAAAGCGTCAGGATATTTCGCTGCCTTATCTCGAGCAGCTCTTCGTTAAGCTGCGCCGGGCCGGGCTTGTTGAATCTGTGCGCGGCCCTGGCGGCGGTTACCGCCTTGCCAAATCACCGACGCTTATTCGCGTTAGCGAAATCCTTGGCGCAGTCGATGAGACCGTCTCAGCCCTCCATAAGGGCGCGGGTGCTTCGGGCGCTGTATCCGGCAGCCGCGCGCAATCCCTGACCAACCGTCTGTGGGAAGGGCTGTCGGCGCAGGTCTATGTGTTTTTGCACCAGACCCGCCTGAGCGACATTGTTGGCAACGAGCTTGCGCCATGCCCGGCCGTTCCGGCTCTTTTCGAGGTGGTGGACGAGGCGTGAAAAACGCGCATCGAATACGACGTGCCGCCGTGTGCCACCCGTCCCTGACACTTTGGACTTGTTGGGTTAGTGCGGATGCGTGACCGCGTCTATCTGGACTGGAACGCGACAGCGCCCCTGCGCCCCGAGGCCCGTTCAGCGATGATTCACGCCTTGGATCAGGTCGGCAACCCGTCTTCCGTTCATGCCGAGGGCCGGATCGCGCGCGGGTTGGTCGAACGCGCACGCGGATCGGTCGCTGAACTGGTCGGGTGTAAGCCGTCTGAAGTCGTCTTCACCAGCGGCGCCACCGAAGCCACTTCGGTATTGCGCATGTTGTCGCAAACCCACGCGGTCTGCGTTCAGGAGACCGCCCATGATTGCCTTTGGGCTCATTTCGACCTGACACATGCCAAAAGTGGTGCCGCCACGCTGGCTATGGGCCTTGCGAATTCGGAAACGGGGGTGGTCAGCCTGCCTGAAACGGACGGGCAAGGGCGTTGGTCTTACGGCGATACTCTTTGCGACACGCTCCTTCTCGATGTTGTGCAGGCGGTCGGGCGCATCCCATGGAGCTTTGCGTGGTCCGGCGCGACCCTGGCCATCCTTTCAGCGCACAAAATCGGCGGTCCGAAGGGCGTCGGCGCACTGATTGTCCGGGAAGGTACTGATATAGCAGCTCTTCAGCTTGGCGGCGGGCAGGAACTGGGCCGGCGTTCAGGCACCGAAAACGTCGCAGGAATTGCAGGTTTTGGTGCGGCGGCGACCGCCGCCCTGGAAGAATTGAACCAGGGCGCCTGGACGCGCGTCGAGAAACTTAGAAACATTCTAGAAAAGACACTGGCATCTGACGCAAAAGAGACTATTTTTGTCGGGTATGATCTTGAACGTTTGCCGAACACATCATGTTTCGTCACGCCGGGCTGGAAGGGCGAGACGCAAGTGATGCAGATGGACCTTGCCGGATTCGCGGTTTCAAGCGGTTCGGCCTGTTCGTCAGGCAAGGTCAAAGTCCCGCGCGTTTTGCGGGCAATGGGATTAAGTGACGGCCAGGCAGAATGCGCTTTGCGCGTGTCGTTTGGCCCCGAAACGATAGAAGATGATGTGCTGCGGTTTTGCGAAGCGTGGCTCAGACAGGAACGTAAACACCGCGATCGAGCGGCGTAAAAAGGGAGCCAGACATGGCAGCGTTGGACAATACCGATGTGAAAGACGGCGTCGATCAGGAAACGGTCGATGCAGTGCGCTCGCTCTCCGGCGAGTACAAATACGGTTGGGCCACCGACATCGAGATGGATTACGCACCAAAAGGTCTGTCCGAGGACATCGTGCGCTTGATCTCCGAAAAAAACGGCGAGCCTGAGTGGATGCTGGAATGGCGTCTGCAAGCCTACGCGCGTTGGCTGAAAATGGACGAGCCCGAGTGGGCGATGATTGATTATCCGAAGATTGATTATCAGGAGCAGTATTATTACGCCAAACCCAAAAGCATGGCCGAAAAACCGAAGTCTTTGGACGAAATCGACCCCAAGCTTCTGGAAACATATGCAAAACTCGGAATTCCGCTGAAGGAGCAGATGATTCTGGCAGGTATTGAAGGAGCCGATGATACGCCGTCCGAGGGCCGAAAAGTGGCCGTTGATGCCGTGTTCGATAGCGTCTCAGTTGGTACGACTTTTCAGGCCGAATTGAAAAGAGCAGGCGTGATTTTCTGCTCAATCTCGGAAGCCATCAAAGAGCATCCCGAACTGGTGAAGAAGTACCTCGGCACCGTCGTTCCGCAGTCCGACAACTACTTTGCGACGCTCAACTCTGCCGTCTTCACCGACGGCTCGTTCGTCTACGTCCCACCGGGTGTTCGCTGCCCGATGGAGCTGTCGACCTACTTCCGCATCAACGCTGAAAACACCGGCCAGTTCGAGCGCACGCTGATCATTTGCGATGAAAAAGCATACGTCTCTTACCTCGAAGGCTGCACCGCTCCGCAGCGTGACACGCACCAACTTCATGCAGCGGTTGTCGAGCTTGTCTTGATGGACGACGCAGAGATCAAATACTCGACTGTCCAAAATTGGTATCCCGGTGATGAGAACGGCAAAGGCGGCATCTATAACTTCGTTACCAAACGCGCCGATTGCCGGGGTGACCGCTCGAAAGTGATGTGGACTCAGGTCGAAACCGGCTCTGCCGTGACGTGGAAGTACCCGTCCTGCATCCTGCGCGGTGATGACAGTCAGGGCGAATTCTACTCCATCGCCATTACCAACAATATGCAGCAGGCCGATACCGGCACGAAGATGATCCACCTTGGCAAGAACACCAAAAGCCGGATCGTCTCGAAGGGTATCTCGGCGGGCAAAGCGCAAAACACCTATCGCGGTCTTGTCTCAATGCACCCAAGGGCCAAAAATTCACGCAATTACACGCAGTGTGACTCGCTTCTGATCGGCTCTGAATGCGGAGCGCATACTGTTCCCTACATCGAGGTCAAAAACAACTCGAGCCGCGTTGAACACGAAGCCACTACATCGAAAGTGGACGACGACCAGCTCTTTTATTGCCGCCAGCGCGGCATGGACGAAGAAACGGCCGTGGCCTTGGTGGTGAACGGCTTCTGCAAAGAGGTGCTTCAGGCGCTGCCGATGGAATTTGCCATGGAAGCTCAACAGCTTGTGGCTATCTCGTTGGAAGGGTCGGTCGGTTAAAATGCTGCGCGCGATTATTCTTTCAGCCGTTCTGACGGGGACGTTTTGCGCAGGGTTTGCTGTCCTGATTGATCTCGCAACCGATATGTTGGCGCGTCAGCAGTTGATCATCGTCAGCTTTTCGTCGGGCTTTTTGGGAAGCGTGTTTGCGCAGACCGTCCTCAACCGCTGGAAAAAGAAATGACCCCTTGGGGAGAGAAAAATATGATCGTTACGACTACGTCCTCGTTCAACGGCCACGAAATCAAGGACTACTGCGGTGTCGTGGTTGGCGAAGCTATCCGTGGTGCCAACGTCTTTCGCGATCTCTTTGATCAGATCACCGACATCGTCGGTGGTCGCTCGGGCGCCTATGAGCACGAGCTTGGCAAAGTCCGCAATAAAGCCCTGCGCGAGTTGGAAGAACGCGCCACGGAAAAAGGCGCTAACGTCGTCGTCGGCGCCGATTTCGACTACGAGGTCATCAACAAAATGCTGATGGTCTCGACCAGTGGCACGGCGGTGGTGATCGACTGATATGTCGCGGTTTTTGCATCATACCCCTGCGTTTCCCGTCAAAACCTATGGTTTTTCGGCGAAAAGCGGCCAATTCTCCTTAAGGTTGCCCTTCTTTGGTCACGAAGCGTTGGTTTTGTCCCCATCAAGCACTCAAGGGGATGCAACACATGGGAACGGCGCAAGCTACACATCAGACGTTCGAAGATCGTCTCAACCGGATCAACAAGGGCGCGGCCAATACGATGGGCGAAGTCCATATTGGTCCGCGCGACGAGGAAACTGCGCGCGCGGGCAAGACAACCAATACGGTGCGCATGAAGTCCAAGAAGAAAAAGGTCAAAGTGGGCGAGGGATCAAATCTGGTTCTGGTTCCCGTGGCCATCGTCATCGGCGGTTTGTCGGTCTTCGCAGGGCAAGCGGCGGCTTTCCACTTCTTTCAGGACGGCGGCTTGATGCCGGTGACGCTTCCCGAAGCGATCGGAATGGTCGAACCGTATCTCATCCACGCACATCTGGTGATCGGCGGTCTCCTGGCGTTGATCTTCACTTGGACGTTTGGCTTCAACGGCACGCTTCGCAAGCTGGCGGTTGTCGCGGGCTTTGGTGCCATGTTGTTTGGACAGGCTCAGATGATGGAGCGATTTCCGGGCATTTATGCCAATTTCTTTTCCGAGGCCTACGTGGCTCAGACCTTAGACAAGACCGTCTAACCACAACTCACACACACCTAACCCATTTTGAGGCCCGCCTTTTAGGCGGAGCCTCTTTTCCTGTTGCACGAGGCGAAAAATGCTAAAAATCAATAACCTGCACGTAAAACTTGAAGAAGAAGAAAAGATCATCCTGAAGGGCGTAAACCTGGAAGTGCCAGCTGGCAAAGTTCACGCGATCATGGGTCCGAACGGCTCTGGAAAGTCGACGCTAAGCTACGTTCTGTCGGGGCGTGACGGCTACGAAGTGACGGCTGGTTCGGCCACGCTGCAAGGTCAGGAAATTCTCGAGCTTGACCCCGAAGAGCGCGCCTCAGCAGGCCTTTTCCTAGCGTTCCAGTACCCGGTGGAAATCCCCGGCGTCGGCAACATGACGTTCCTGCGCACGGCCTTGAATTCACAACGAAAAGCACGCGGGGAAGACGAACTAAGCGCTGCCGACTTCCTCAAGTTGATCCGCGAGAAGGCCAAGTCCCTGAAAATTGACGCCGACATGCTGAAACGCCCGGTCAACGTGGGCTTCTCGGGTGGCGAGAAAAAGCGTAACGAAATCCTGCAGATGGCGATTCTTGAGCCGAAGATGTGCATCCTCGACGAGACCGACTCGGGCCTCGACGTCGACGCAATGAAGCTTGTCGCAGATGGCGTAAACGCGCTGCGCGCTGAAGGTCGGTCATTTCTTGTGATTACCCACTACCAACGTCTTCTCGACCACATCAAACCAGACGTCGTCCACATCATGGCGGACGGCCGTATCGTAAAAACTGGCGGTCCGGAGCTTGCGCTTGAAGTGGAAAACAACGGTTACGCCGACATCTTTGCGGAGGTTGCGTAATGGCTCTGCCGCAGGCAAAAACCGACGCTACCGAGGCACGGCTTGCGCATCTTCAGATGCCCGACGGCGCGGGTTGGGCAAATGATGCGCGCGCCGATGCGCTTTCGCGATTGCGTGCCATGGGTCTTCCGGGCGCACGCGACGAATACTGGCGGTTCACACGGCCCGATGCCTTGAACGCGCCAGTTGCGCCCGGCGCGGCAGTTTTTGACGCCAAGGAAACGGCTCTGTTCAGCGATATCGACCGGCTGCGCATCGTTTTTCGCGATGGCGTCTTTGACGCCGAAGCGTCCGACGACTTCAGCCACGAAAACCTAGCAATCGAGCGGCTTTCCGATGCGACCGCCAAAGATATCCACTGGGCCAAAGACCTCTATGGCGTGCTGGAAACCCGTGGCCAAACTCCGGTAAAACGCCCCTTCGCAGCGTTGAACACGGCGTTTGCCACCGACGGGGTCGTTGTACGCGCAACGGGCAAAGTGTCCAAGCCGGTCTCGTTTGTGTATCTCCACGAGAACCCAAACAGCGACGCGATCCTGCATTTCGTCGTGCGGGTAGAAGAGGGCGCCGAGCTTACAATTCTTGAAAACGGCCCCGCCGCCGCGCGTTTTAACAAATGCATGGAAGTCGAGATCGCAGACCGCGCCACCTTCCACCACGTCCGCGCACAAGGCCGCGATCACGAGCGACTTGCGATAACGCATTTGTTTGCGCGCCTTGGCGAGGAAAGCACGTTCAAATCCTTCACCTTGACTGCAAATGGCCGCCTGACCCGAAACGAGGCCGTTATCGAAGTGAACGGTGACAACGCCACCGCCCATATCGCGGGCGCGGCCGTCGGCGACGGTGATTTTCACCACGACGACACGGTCTTCATCACCCACGACGCGGTGAATTGCGAAAGCCGTCAGGTGTTCAAAAAGGTGCTTCGTAACGGCGCGGTTGGTGCGTTTCAGGGCAAAATCCTCGTTAAAGCCGGTGCGCAAAAGACCGATGGCTACCAGATTAGCCAGGCGCTTTTGCTCGACGGTGATGCAGAGTTCCTCGCCAAACCCGAGCTCGAGATCTACGCCGACGATGTGGCCTGTTCGCATGGCTCCACCACCGGTGCGATCGACGAAGAGGCGCTGTTTTATCTGCGTTCACGCGGTGTCCCAAGTAGCGAAGCCCAAGACCTTCTGGTGCTCTCGTTTCTCACTGAAGCCATCGACGAGATCGATGACAAAGCAATCTCCGCCGATATTCTTAGCCGACTTGAGGGCTGGCTGCATCGCCGCCGGAGATCGTGAAAGGCCAATCTGAGTGAGTGTTGCCCTTGATATCGTCCGCACCTATCGAGCCCCGCGCGAAGTGCTGCGGCGTCGCATCGGCGCAAGCGAGCGGGAAGATCGCGCACTTGCGATCCTTATGGGCGCTTGCTTTTTAATCTTCATCGCGCAATGGCCGCGCTTGTCGCGCGAGGCATTCCTGAGCGACGCGGTCGCGTTGGACGGATTGATGGCGGGTGCGCTGTTCGGTTGGGTGATCATCGCGCCGCTGTTCTTTTACACAGTTGCGCTGCTTGTCCATTGGATTCTGAAGGCACTGGGGCGGGCATCCACTGGCTATATGTCGCGCGTTGCGCTGTTCTGGGCGCTGCTTGCCGCGGCCCCGATGTGGCTTATGTCCGGTTTAATGACAGGATTTATCGGCGAAAGTCTGGGCACTTCGATGCTTGCGGTGGTTGCCCTTGGATCGTTTGTGGTGTTTTGGGCTTCCGGAGTGATTGAAATTGCCAAACGACCCGTGCCCGAACAGGAATAAATGATGCTGAACACGTTCTTTCCAATCGCGTTGCAAGCCCTGCGCGAACCGCGCGAAGCGGCCAGCACGTTGATGTCCTTGGGCGTGCCTGTGGTCGCGCTTTGGCCAGCGTTTGGAGCACTTGTGTGCCTTTCGGTGATCCTGTCTTTCTTAAGCGGCGGGCTGGAACAAACCGCCGGGCAGGCCGCCCTTGGGCCGCTGGTTCTTGCAATCACTTCGGCAGTTGCCGGCGCCGCATCGGTCTTTCTTGTCTGGAAAGTCGGCGCTGCCATGGGCGGCAAGGGCCGCTTTGAAGAAGCGCTGCTGCTTACTGTTTTCCTGCAAGGCCTCATTTTCGCAGGCCAGTTGGTCGAGTTTCTTCTGTTCCTTTTCGTTCCGCCTTTGTCGGGGCTGTTTTCTCTGGCGATCATCCTTCTCACGTTCTGGATCAACCTGAATTTCATTGCAGCGCTGCACGGATTTGCCTCGCTTTGGAAGTCCTTCGGCGTACTTCTTTTCGCGTCACTTGGTGTGGCGTTGATCCTGATCTTTCTGATGTCGCTGCTTGGCGTACAATTCATGGCCGGAGGACTGGCGTAATGTATGACGTCGAAACCATTCGCAAAGACTTCCCTATCCTTTCGCGGGAAGTGAACGGCAAGCCGTTGGTCTATCTCGACAACGGCGCTTCGGCGCAAAAGCCAAACGTCGTGATCGACGCAATCACCAATGCCTACGCTCATGAATACTCAAATGTTCACAGGGGTTTGCACTACCTTTCCAACGTTGCCACGGAAAAATACGAAGCCGTACGCGGCACCGTTCAGCGCTTCCTGAATGCTGCCTCCGAGAACGAGATCGTCATGAACTCCGGCACCACCGAGGGCATAAATCTCATCGCTTACAGCTGGGCTATGCCCCGCATGGAAGCGGGCGATGAGATCATCCTGTCGGTAATGGAACACCACGCTAATATCGTTCCCTGGCATTTTCTGCGCGAACGCCAGGGTGTGAAACTGGTCTGGGTCGACGTCGATGAAACCGGTGGGCTGGACCCGCAAAAAGTCCTCGACGCGATCACGCCGAAGACGAAACTCATCGCCGTTACGCATCTGTCCAACGTGCTTGGCAGCCGCGTTGACGTGAAAACCATCACGGCAGGCGCGCATGCAAAAGGTGTGCCCGTGTTGGTCGACGGCTCCCAGGCTGCTGTCCACATGCCCGTCGACGTTCGGGACATCGGCTGCGACTTCTATGCGATCACTGGGCATAAGCTCTACGGTCCGTCTGGCTCAGGTGCGATCTACATCCGCGCCGACAGACAGGCTGAAATGCGCCCATTTATGGGCGGCGGGGACATGATCCGCGAAGTCCACAAGGACGCGATCACGTGGAACGATCCGCCGATGAAATTTGAGGCGGGCACGCCCGGTATCGTCCAGCAAATCGGCCTTGGCGTGGCACTTCACTATATGATGGACCTTGGCATGGCGAACATCGCGGCCTACGAGAACACTTTGCGCGACTATACACGCACCCGTCTTGACGGCTTGAACTGGCTGAACGTTCAGGGCACGACCCAAGACAAAGCCGCAATCTTCTCGTTTACGATGACAGGGGCCGCTCATGCGCACGACATTTCCACGGTGCTCGACAAAAAAGGCGTCGCCGTCAGGGCAGGGCAGCATTGCGTCGGCCCCTTGATGGATTACCTCGGGGTCAGCGCCACGTGTCGCGCAAGTTTTGGCCTTTATAATACCGAGGCCGAGGTCGACACGTTGATAGATGCGCTTGAGCTTTGCCATGAACTTTTCGACTAGGCCACCGAGCTTGTCCCTGCGAGCAATTCCTTTATTGCAGAGCCGAGATCACCTGAGTATACGCCGCTCTAGGCACCCGTAGCTCAGCTGGATAGAGCGCTGCCCTCCGAAGGCAGA
>CAJQNG010000118.1 GCA_905479635.1 uncultured Boseongicola sp.
CGGGGCTGGCGCGCGATGGCGGGCTTTATGTGCCGGACAGCATTCCGCAGATGTCTGCCGGCGATATCGCAGCTTTGGCGGGCCTGTCCTATGAGGAACAGGCGTTTCGGGTGATGCGTCCCTTTATCGGCGATGCATTCACCGATGATGAGTTTGAGGCGATCATTGCGCGGGCCTATGCCTCTTTCAGCCATGACGCACGCGCGCCTCTGGTGCAGCTTGGGGCGAACCATTTCCTGTTGGAGTTGTTCCACGGCCCGACCCTGGCGTTCAAAGATTTTGCGATGCAACTGATCGGGCAGATGTTCGAGGCAGCCCTGACTCGTCGGGGCGAGAAAGTTACGATTGTCGGCGCCACGTCTGGCGATACCGGGTCGGCGGCGATTGAGGCGTTTCGGGGTCTGGACGCGGTCGATGTGTTCATCATGTATCCGCATGGACGCGTGTCCGAGGTGCAGCGCCGCCAGATGACCACGCCAGTCGAGACGAACGTCCACGCTTTGGCGGTGGACGGTGATTTTGACGATTGTCAGGCGGCAGTGAAGGATATGTTTGCGGACTTTGAGTTCCGCGACGAGGTGCGACTTGCGGCGGTGAATTCGATCAATTGGGGTCGGGTTCTGGCGCAAGTTGTTTATTTCTTCTCGTCTGCGGTTTCTTTGGGAGCTCCAAAGCGTTCGGTGAGTTTCACCGTGCCGACAGGGAATTTTGGCGACATCTTCGCGGGTTACATTGCCAAGCGCATGGGGTTGCCGATTGAGCGCTTGGTCGTCGCGACAAACCAGAACGACATTCTGCATCGGACGCTGAAAAGTGGTGCCTATACCAAAGAGGGTGTGACGCCCTCGATCAGCCCGTCGATGGATATACAGGTAAGCTCCAATTTTGAGCGCGCGTTGTTCGAGGCCTACGGTCGCGACGGGCGCGCGGTTGCTCAGTTGATGGACGAGTTGAAGGGCAGCGGAGGCTTTCCGGTCTCGCAGGGCGCGATTGGTGTCTTGCGCGATATCTATGGGTCCGGGCGGGCATCGGAAGACGAAACCACCGCCATGATCACGGCCATGCAAAAGCGGACCGGCGAGGTTCTTTGCCCGCACACGGCAGTGGGCGTGAAGGTGGCGATGGATCAGGGCGTCTCGGCGACACCGATGATCACTTTGGCCACGGCGCATCCCGCCAAATTCCCGGATGCGGTTGAGGCGGCAACTGGAATTCGCCCACCCCTTCCAAACCGGATGGGGGATCTTTATCAAAGGTCAGAACGGGTCACACGTGTTGGGAATGACCTTGGGGAGATTGAAGCTTTGATCCGAAAGAGACGCACAACGTGACCGTTGAAATACATCGCATGTCGAACGGCGTGCGCGTCGTGACCGAACATATGCCGGGGCTGGCGTCGGCTTCGCTTGGGGTTTGGGTGGCCGCCGGAGGGCGGCACGAACGCCTTGAGCAGAACGGCATCGCGCATTTCCTTGAGCATATGGCATTCAAAGGCACGGCAAAGCGATCAGCTTTGGATATTGCCGAGGCGATCGAGGATGTGGGCGGCTATATCAACGCCTATACCAGCCGCGAGATGACGGCTTACTATGCGCGCGTGCTGGAAAATGACGTGCCGCTGGCGTTCGATGTGATCAGCGATATTGTGTTGAACCCGGCGTTTGACCCGCGCGAGGTCGAGGTCGAGCGCCACGTGATTTTGCAAGAGATCGGACAGGCGCACGATACGCCGGACGATGTGATTTTCGACTGGCTTCAGGAGACCGCGTATCCAGACCAACCTTTGGGGCGCACGATTTTGGGGCCCACCGATAAGGTGTCATCGTTCGGTGTTTCGGATCTGTCGGGGTTTGTGGCCGAGCGGTATGCGCCCGGAAACATTATTGTGTCGGCGGCCGGGGCCGTGGACCACGACGCGATTGTGAAGGCGGCGGAAGCCGCGTTCGGACATTTGGCGGCGCAGGGCGGCGGAGCGACGGATCCTGCGGCGTTTAGGGGCGGTGAGCATCGGGTTGAGAAAGACCTTGAGCAGGCTCATTTTGCATTGGCGTTTGAAACGCCGGGGTATCGCGATCCGGCCGTGTATACGGCGCAGATTTTCTCAACTGTTTTGGGCGGCGGCATGTCATCCCGGCTGTTTCAGGAAGCCCGCGAGAAGCGAGGGCTTTGCTATACGATCTTCGCGCAGACCGGGGCCTATGCCGACAGTGGTTTGCTGACGATTTATGCGGGCACGGGGGCGGATGACATCGAGGGTCTGGTGAACCTGACCGTGGATGAGATGAAGCGGGCGGCGGATGATATGACGCCGGCTGAGATTGCGCGGGCGCGCGCGCAGATGAAGGCGGGGATGTTGATGGGCCTGGAAAGTCCGTCAAGCCGTGCGGAACGTCTGGCGCGTCTGATGTCAATCTGGGACCGGGTGCCGTCTTTGGAAGAAACAGTTGAATTGATCGATGCCGTGACGACAGGCGATGCCAAGGCGTTTGCCGCCGGATTGGTTGAGAAGGCGGATACAGCATTGGCGCTTTATGGGCCGGTTTCGAGCGCGCCGGAGCGTGAGGCTTTGGCGGGTAGGCTTGCGGCGTAATGCTTAAGTTCGGGCGCAAAGTCCGGATTGACACCGGGCGGATGATCTTGAGACCGCCTGTGCATGGTGATTTCCGTCATTGGTCGGCTTTGCGGGATCAAAGTTCTGAATTTCTAACGCCATGGGAACCGCGCTGGGCGCGGGATCATCTGTCGCGCAAGTCCTTCGTGAACCGGGTATACTGGGCAAGCCGGTCGATTGCGCAAGGCACCGCTTTGCCGCTGTTCATGGAGCGGCGCGAGGATGGGCGGCTTTTGGGGGCGATCACATTGGACAATATCCGACGTGGTCCGGCTCAGGCAGCGACAATCGGCTATTGGGTGGGCGAGCCGCATGCGCGTGAAGGCTATATGCGCGAGGCATTGACGGCGATGGTGCATCACGCGTTTGAAGTGTTGGATTTAAGCCGCCTGGAAAGCGCGTGTTTGCCGGAAAATAAGGCGTCGCGCGGGCTTTTGGAAAAATGCGGGTATAAATACGAGGGCGTGGCGCAGTCCTATCTTCAGATAGACGGGCGCTGGCGCAACCATGTTTTGTACGCAAATTTGCGCGGTGATCGGCGTGGCAAAGTCGACGGCTGACAGCGTATTTTTCTGGCTCTGCGCTATAGGTATGCTCAAACAGAGGAAGGCTTAGCGGTCCTGCGATGCGTAAAAGTCGCTGAGGCGTTTTCCGCGCTCTTCCCGGAAAGGCACTTGTTCGGTGGTGTCGACAATGCGGTCGGCGCGGAACATCCGAAAGTCATTTCTGAGTTCGCACCACGCCACAAGCGTCCAGACTTTGCCCCAGAACCACAGTCCAAGCGGGCGGACGGTTCGGGTTGTGGCGGCGCCGTCTTCGGTTGCATAGGCGAGTGCGAGGCAGGTCTTGGTTTCGACGGCGCGTTCTAATGTATCCAGGCGCGCGCGGGTGGCGTCGTCCAGGTCGGGCATCTCGAAGGCGTGAACCTGCACGTGCGCGGCGTCCTCGGGCAGAACGGCGCGGATTTTTACCAGGGCTTCTTCGGCGGCCTCACCCCATGGCTGTGCCACCCCAGGCGCGGATCAGGCGCGCGCCTGCAGTCGGGGCCACGTTCTCGGAGCGGGTGAACATCAAAGGTGGCAGGTCGTAACCTTCGCGCATGATGTAGCCGACGCCCGCTTCGCCATCAATTGGCACGCCGGTGCCGATGAGGTCAGCGATATCGCGATATATCGTGCGCTCGCTGACCTCGAGCTTTTCCGACAGTTTTGCCGCCGTGGTGAGCCGACCGTCGCGCAGGAATTGCACGATCTGAAAGAGACGGTCGGCCCTGCGCATCAAGCGGCGTTCGCTTCAAACAGGCCGATGGAATTGCCATCGGGGTCAAGAGCGTATTGGAAGCGGCCCATCGGAAGCGGGACAGGATCGGACTTGACGGTGCCTCCGGCTTTCCGGCAGCGATCGGCGGCGGCTTCCAATGTGTCCGGCACTATCAGGTGGATTGTTGGTCCGTTTCCAACCGCGGAAGGTTCGCCCGGATAGAGATGCCCTGAGACGCCAGACATGTCGTCTTTGAACATGGCAATTGGATTGGGGCCGGTGTCGTCACGGGTGAGGCTGAAATCAAACACAGACTTATAAAACGCGATACCGCGATCAATGTCACGCAGGGGAATTTCGCACCATACGACCGGATTGGCAGGAGAGTTAGTCACTTCAGGCGTTCCTTTGTTGGATGAATGCCTGCTTGTTGCATACCCTCCTGACAGGGTGGTGTCAGGAGGATTTGGGGGCAAAGTGATTTTTTGCGTGTTGCTGGACTTGCCCGCCAGCCGGCATCAGAAAGGATCGGCAGTTTCCCAAAGCGGCCTATTCATGCTTGCGCGACTTTTCAGTTTTCTTGCCAACAGCCTTTTTGTCGCTGTGATCGTTGGTGTTGCGGTTCCGGGCACGCATCGCATGGTTCTGCCGGGGGCCTATGGGCTGGCTGAGATTGCGCCGCGCGTCTGGACCGATGCGCCGGGTCGTACATCTGAATTGCTGGGTCTTGTTGAGGGGTCGCGCGACCGCGTCGAGGGCTTTTTCGGGGATCATGCGCCGCGTCCGACACTTATTCTTTGTGGCACGCGTTCTTGCGCGCGGGCCTTCGGGATCGGGGGGAACGGGCTATCGATTTCAGATATCGCGGTGATGACCGCTCCGGGCGGTCTGACGGTTGGGACGCTGACACATGAAATGACCCATTCGCGGCTTCATCGCGCGATGGGACCGCGCAATCTGGTGCGCCAGCCTTATCCGACCTGGTTCGACGAGGGGCTGGCCACGCATGTTGCAAATCATCCAAGGGGCGGAGGCCGCGTTACCGCGTTTTCACGTGCCCGAATACGGGAAGTGCGCCGCTTCTGGCAGTGGGATGATGCTTTTCGCGCACTTGGCGTCGGGCGGGCCTACGGGTCGGCGGCCGCAGAGGTTGCGGCGATTGAGCGCGCGGCGGGGCGCACGGGCCTTTTAGAGCTTATTGCGCGGGCTGAGGCCGGGGAGAGGTTTGATAGCGTACTGGAGGAGGTGTTGTCGCGATAGCGCTGGTGCGAGGCGGGTTTTGAGCGACCATACCGACCCCTCAATCATTGTATTCAGGGCTGCGTTCAGACAGGGGTGCAATCGACTGTTTTGGCGACGCCGGGCGCGCGTCTCCATTCAACCAGAAAGGCGATCTCGATTGTTTTCAGCTTTTGATATTGCGGCCTGTCATCGTTCCAAACGCGATACAGATAATATGCGTAAGTGAACGCGCGCCGCTGTGAAACCACGTCATAACT
The DNA here is from genome assembly GCA_905479635.1 of uncultured Boseongicola sp. GTDB lineage: Bacteria > Pseudomonadota > Alphaproteobacteria > Rhodobacterales > Rhodobacteraceae > Boseongicola. Next base: position 5,371 of record CAJQNG010000118.1, read on the forward strand.
TTGGCCTTTAAGAAGTGACAGGAACCTGCGCCAGCGACAATTCTCGCAGACGGCTGAAACCACTTTCGGCCTTTGGGACGGGGGCATTGCGAGACGGCCGTTGCAGGGATCACCGAGTGTGCCGTCGGTCAGGCGCATTGAAGCGGCGGTCAAGGTT
>CAJQNG010000119.1 GCA_905479635.1 uncultured Boseongicola sp.
GAGCATACGAGAGCGAGACCACGGTTTTGAACGCCATCGCGCCCCCAACAAGGAGGAGTACCACAGCCGAGGTCATGGAAGAGCGGCTGAGCACGCCTGGCAGGTCGGCCAGCGTCATGGTTTTCAACACGAAGAAGGCGACGACGATCGCGTAGAATACGGCGACGGCTGCGGCCTCGGTTGGGGTGAAGACGCCCAGAAGGATACCTCCCAGGATTAGGATCGGCGTTTGCAGGGGCACGACCGCGCGTTTGGTGACCATGCGAAAGTCGCTGTGAATGCGGCCACGCATGTTCATCAGAAGAACGTGGGAGGCGAGAACAGCGACAAGGAAGGTGACAAGGACCACGATAGAAGATGGCTCTTCACCGCCTGCGATGCCCGTGGTGCCACGGAACAGCGCGAAGATCAGCCAGCCGATGTTCAGGCGCAGAAGGACGAAGCTGGCCCAGTATTCGCGTTTTGTGAGGGTCATGCCTTTGCGCACGATGCGCTCTGCCTTTGGCAGATCGTATTTGTTGGCCATCAGGCGCACGACAGCCATCAGACCAAGGCCGATCATGACGCCGGGGACGATGCCTGCAAGGAAGAGGGCGGCGACGCTTTCGCCCATAACATAGGCGTAGATTATCATGATGCCGGAGGGCGGGATGATCGGGCCAATGACGGATGAGGCGGCTGTAACGGCGGCGGCGAAGCGGCGGGTGTAGCCCTGCTTCTCCATCGCCGGGATCAGCATGGAGCCCAGTGCCGATGTGTCAGCTACAGCAGAGCCGGAGAGGCCTGCAAACAGCATGGACGACAGGATGTTCACGTGGGCGAGGCCGCCCCGAAAATGGCCCATCAGGGCCTGTGAAAATTCGACAAGGCGTTCGGTAATGCCGCCTTTGTTCATAAGTTCGCCTGCCAGCATGAAGAACGGGATCGCCATCAGCGGGAAGCTGTCCATGCCATTGTAAACGTTTCGGTAAAGGAGCGTGAGTTCCTTTGTGGGATCGGCGGCCCCTTCAGCAGAGGCGCTAAGGAACAACAAGATTCCCGGAGCGGCAAGCAGGCCAAAGAACACCGGAAGACCGATCATAAGAAAGATGAGGAAGATGGGGAGGAACCAGATCAGCATGTTTTTACTCCACCAGGGCTTCAGCATCGGAGGGGGTGAGGTCTCTGACCTCGCCTCCGAGGAGGGTGATAAGCGTGCGCAAAATCATTTCGATGTTGACGATCAACATGAACGACATGCCGAGAAAGAACGACAGCATCGTCCAGGATCGTGGTACGCGACACCAAGGCCCACTGCCGACGCCTTTGGCGCCAAGCGCTTCGCAAAATCCGGAGCCGTTGCCGGGTACGAACAGCGAGGATGTGGCGAATTTTCCAGAGAAGCCGGTAACCTCGCCCCAGCCAATCTGAACGGCCATCACGAGGACGAACCCTGAGATAATGAGGAGGCAAAGGCTGAGTGCTGAGCCGATCGCTTTGGGCAGCGCTTCGATCAGCATGTCGATAGCGACGAACCCACCCTGTCGGTAGGCCAAAGGGGCCATGAAGCCGGTCATCCAGAGCATCATGAAGCGCGCAGCCTCATCTGGCCATGGCAGGGCGTTGTTCAAAGCGTAGCGGAAGAAGACTTGGATAAGGATCGCAAGTACCATCAATGCGATGGCGACGAGCGATATGGCACGTCCAATTCTCAGAACGTAGTCGTTCCAAGTCTGAAAGGGCCAAAGCAGCCCATGTAAAAACGCCATGGCGTTTATCCTCCCTGGTGGCCCCTATTTTTTTGTTTTTTGGGGCCTGTCGTGCGACTTACTGTCGGTTCTTACTCGCTATCTGTAAAGCGTCCATATGATCCTTTTGAGAACACAAGGGGCGCGCCTTGGGTCATTTCTGCTTGGGTCACTTCGCCGACGATGATCACGTGATCGCCGCCGTCATGGATGGCGTGGCGCGTGCATTCAAATCGGGCAAGACAGCCGTCGATCAGCGGTACGCCATGGGCGCCGGGCACCCATGCGACGCCATCAAAAGCGGCGCCGTCGCGGGCAAAGGTCTGGCACAGGGCGGCTTGGTCGGCTGTCAGCACGTGGATGGCGTAGTGGGTTGCGGCATTGAACGCTGGGAACCGGCGAGAGGTTTTGGCCGGCGACCACAAGACAAGGGCCGGATCAAGCGAGAGCGACGAAAAGCTGTTTGCTGCGATCGCAAGGGGGCCGTCTTCTGTCTTGCAGGTGATGATTGTGACGCCGGTTGCAAAACAGCCCAAAGCATCGCGATATGCGCGCGCCGTGTCGGGGCCGGGGGTGAAGGCGGTCATTGGGGGAATGCCTCCGTCAGCCATGTCATGGGACCTCGTGTCCGACGGCGGCTGAGTAAAGCTCGAACCATGTTTCGCGCTCCATTGGCACCTTTGTGGCGTCCGACAGTTTCTTTATGCGGTTGATATTGTTGGTACCCATCACCGGCAGGATGCCTGATGGATGGGCCAGCAGCCACGCGGTTGCCACCGCAGCGGCATCGGTTCCGGTATCATTCGCAATGCGGCTCAAAACAGTCTGCACAGCGCCGTCGCCGGACATCAGGCCTCCGCCGCCAAGCGGTGACCATGCCATCGGAGCGATCTCGTTTTCCTGCAGGAAGGCGAGGTCGCCGTTGGTGAAAGCGTCAAAGCACGACAGGCTAAGCTCGATTTGATTGACGACCAGATCGTTGTCCATTGCGGACTGCAAGAGCGAGAAATCCCACGGGCGGAAGTTCGACACACCCACCGCGCGGATTTTGCCGCTTTCGACAAGCCTATCAAGCGCTTCGCCGGTCTCGTGGTGATCCATGAAAGGGTCTTGGCGGTGGATCAGCAAAAGATCGAGGTGGTCGGTGTGCATCAGCTTCAGCGAGCATTCGACCTGCGCGTTGATGTGCTTGGCCGTGGTGTCGTAGTGCTTGACGCGCGCGTTCGGGAAGGCGCCGCAGGGTACCACGATATCGGTCTTGGAGATCAGTTCGATCTTGTCGCGCAAGGATGAGGATTTCAACGCGCCGCCGAAGAGGCTTTCGGATTTATAGAGGCCATAGATGTCGGCCTGATCGATGGTGGTGATGCCTTGCTCAAGACAGGCCTCAACCTTGGCTTCGATGTGGGCGGGCGAGGTGTCCTCGGCTTCGTCCAGCCGCCACATGCCATAGACAATGCGGGACAAGCTGAGGTCTTCGGTAAGGGTAACGCGATCCATTATTTTCTTTCTCCGACGCCGAGAGGCGTGGCGGGGGTTGAGGCGGGCACGCGGCCGTAAGCCTCTGGCAGGGAAACAGTCTTTAGTTCGGGGAGGACGCGTTTACCAAAGTGAACGCACTCGTCGATGTGGGGGTAGCCCGAGAAGATGAAGGCCCGGATGCCCATCTCCTGGTATTCTTCTATTTTCGACAAAACCTGATCGGTCGAACCAACAAGAGCCGCGCCGCAGCCCGAGCGCGCGCGGCCAACGCCGGTCCACATATTGGGTTCGACGTAGCCGAATTTGTCGGCCAGTTCGCGAGCTTTGGCCTGATGGGCGACGCCAAGCGAGATGGAATCGTGAGCGCGATCGCGGATCAGTTTGCCGTAGTCGTCGTCAAGCTTGCTGACGAGGTGTTCGGCGTATTCTTTGGCCTCGGCTTCGGTATCGCGCACGATCATATGGACGCGCAAACCGTAGTCCAGTGTGCGGCCGTATTTCTCGGCGACGGCGTTCACGTCGCGCATGCGTTGAGCCAGTTGTTCTTTGGGTTCCGGCCACATCAAGTAGACGTCGCAGTGTTGTCCACACAGATCGAGTGCGGACGGGGAGTAGCCGCCGAAGTACATCAACGGGCCGCCGTTTTGTTGGTACGGCTTGGCCGGTCCGGTCGGGACGTTCTGGAAGTTATAGACTTCGCCTTCGTAGTTAATTTCGTCTTGTGTCCAGGCCTGCCGCAGGATTTCGACGACCTCGCGCGAGCGTTGATACCGGAGGCGGCTTTCGGCAACTTCACCGGGGAAATCCGAGGAAATGATGTTGATCGTCAAACGACCCTTCATCATGTGATCGAGCGTCGCGATGGTGCGCGCAAGCATGATGGGTTGCATCTCTCCGCAGCGGACGGCGGCGAGCATATTGATCTTTTCCGTAAGCGGTGCGCAGCCCGCCACGAAGCTGAGGGTGTCTTGCCCGACCTGATAGGACGACGGCGCAAGAATATTGCGGAACCCTTGCTTTTCGGCCTCAAGAACGATGTCGCGGCAGTGTTCCCAAGACGAGCGAAGCGACCCATCTGGGACGCCAAGGTAGGCGTAATCATCTGAACATAAAGCGGAAAACCAGCTGACTTCGGCGGCGTCAAGATCTGCAGAGGTCACGGGAACGATGGTCATGCGAATCTTCTCCGAAGCATTATTTTAACCTTGCGTAGCATTCGCATTGATATACATCAATAGTGTATCAATTCTTAGATTGGCCGTTCTGGTGCCCGAGTCTTCTGCGCTGCCGAAGTATCTTCAGACTGCCGAGTTGCTGATCCGTGAGATTGCAGCCGGTCGTCTGGCTGATGGTGCGCGCCTGCCACCCGAGCGCGATATGGCGGGCGAGATGGATGTGTCGGTTGGCACGCTGCGTAAGGCGCTTAATGACCTTGCAGACAAGGGGCTTTTGGACCGCATTCAAGGGTCAGGCAATTACGTACGCCACCGGGCGGACGCCGCTGGCATTTACGCGTTCTTTCGCCTGGAGTTGATCGAGGGGGGCGGGTTGCCGACGGCTGACCTCCTGAGCGTTGATCGCTTGGAAAAGCCATCTGATTTGCCGGCATTCGGAGCTTCAAGCGAAGGTCACCGGATACGGCGCTTGCGGCGATTGTCGGGGCGTCCGGCGGCATTGGAAGAGATTTGGCTTGATGTGGCCTGGGCGGAAACGATGCGGCGCGAAGACCTACTGGACAGTCTTTACTATTATTACCGGACGCGGTTGGGCCTGTGGATTGCGCGGGCCGAGGACCGGATCGGAGTTGATGGCGTGCCGGATTGGGCTGTTGAAAACTTTGATCCTGCCCCGGGCACTCCGGCTGGATTTATCGAGAGATGGGGTCGCACGAACGAAGGCGCCATCGCTGAATTTTCGCGCACGTGGTTTGATCCCACGGTGGCGCGGTACATCGCGCGGATGAGGTAGCGAGACGCATGGAACGTATCATTAATTATGGTGTGATTGGCTGTGGCATGATGGGGCAGGAACACCTGCGCAATATTGCCTTGTTGCCGGGCGCGCGGGTCGCTGCGATTTTCGAGCCCGACCGCTATATGGCGGACGCCGCGAAGGCGATTGCGCCGAATGCCAAATTGGTCGGCTCGATTGCAGATTTGTTGGCGATGCCGGAAATCGACTGTCTTTTGGTGGTCTCGCCGAACCACATGCACGTGCCGCAATTTGAAGAAATTGCAGCGACGCGGCCTTTGCCGTTGTTGATCGAAAAGCCGCTTTACACTGACCCCGCGCAGGCTGCTCGGATCACGGCTTTAGAGAGTAGCTACGCGGCCGCCGTCTGGGTGGCGATGGAATATCGCTATATGCCACCCATCCAGACGCTGATTGCAGAAGTCGAAGCGGCGACGGGTGGCCCAACGATGTTAACCATTCGCGAGCACCGCTTTCCGTTCCTGCCGAAGGTTGGCGATTGGAACCGTTTCAATCGCTACACGGGCGGAACATTGGTTGAAAAGTGCTGTCACTTCTTTGATTTGATGCGATTAATTCTCAAATCCGAACCGGTCAGGATTGTCGCAAGCGCAGGGCAGGACGTTAATCATAAAGATGAGGTTTACGCTGGTGAGACGCCCGATATCTGGGATGGCGCCTATGTGATCGTTGAATTTGCGTCAGGCGCACGCGCGATGTTGGAGCTTTGTATGTACGCCGAAGGGTCGCGCTATCAGGAAGAGATTTCCGTTGTCGGGCCAGCGGGCAAGATCGAAGCTTTTGTTCCGGGACCGGGACGGTTTTGGCCGACGCACCTGGGCACGCCTCCTGTGCCGCAGGTAATTGTGTCTCCGCGCAGTCCGAAAGGGCCGCTAGTTGTTGAAATCCCTGTCGATCCCACGATCCTGGAAGCAGGTGATCACAACGGTTCTACGTTCTATCAGCACGCGCGTTTTCTTGATCTTGTGCGTGAAGGTGGCGCGCCAGACGTTTCGCTTCGCGATGGGGCGCAAGCCGTTGCGATGGGCCACGCGGCGCAAGATGCGGCCCGTGGGGGTGGTGCGATTATGTTGCAGGACCCAAATGTCGTGAGCGACACGGCAGTGTCGCAAGAAGGCGCGATGGGCTGAAGGCAGATTTGCACACTTCACTGCAAGAGCCTTGGAGTGGAGCCATGACGTTCAGAGATTTAAGCGCGGTTTTGCAGCCCATCGCCGAGGCGAATGGGTTGCCGAATGTGTTCTATACCTCGGATGCGATTTATGCCGAAGAGCGTGAGGCGCTTTGGTTTTCGTCCTGGGCGGGCATCTGCGTCGCTGCCGATGTGCCCGAGCCGGGGGACGCATGCCCGATAGATTTCCTTGGTGTGCCGTTGTTTTTGTTGCATGGGAAAGACGGTAAGATCCGGGTTTTCCAGAATATTTGCCGTCACCGCGGAATGATCCTTGTGACAGAGCCACGCCAGATCGCAGGCGCGATCCGATGTCCGTACCATTCGTGGTGCTACAATCATCAAGGTGGCCTTGTCGCGACGCCGCATGTCGGTGGGCCTGGACAGAATACGCATCCCGACATCAAGCGCGATGAACTTGGGCTTATTGAAGTGCGCGCACATATCTGGCTTGGCGTGGTCTATGTTAACCTTTCGGGGGATGCGCCTGCGTTTACCGACCTTCACGCTGATCTGATTGAGCGATGGGCTGAGTTTGATGTGCCGCTTTATCACGGCGGGGCGGACAGCACGTTTACACTTGAATGTCGGACAAACTGGAAGCTTGCGATTGAGAATTACTGCGAGAGCTATCATCTGCCGTGGGTACATCCGGGATTGAACAGCTATTCGCGGCTTGAAGATCATTACAACATTGAAGCTCCTGGAAAATTCTCGGGGCAGGGGACGGAAGTTTACCGGCAGATCGAAGGCGAAGCGGGCGCGAAATTTCCTGATTTCCCAAATCTGTCGGACAAATGGGACACCGGCGGCGAGTACATTACGGTGACCCCGAATGTGATGCTTGGTGTGCAGCGCGATCATGTGTTTGCGATTATCCTGGAGCCAAAGGGGCCCAGGTTAACGCGTGAACATATCCACTTGTTCTACGCGTCACCCGACACGTCCGAAGAGTTGCGACTTCAGAACGCTGACCAATGGCAGGTGGTTTTTGTCGAGGACATTGGTGTTGTGGAAGGGATGCAGGCGGCACGCGGAGCGCCGGGGTTTGATGGCGGGCGGTTTTCGCCCGCGATGGACGGGCCGACCCATATTTTCCATCGATGGGTGGCGGACAAAATGATGCACACCCCGCCCGACGCGGAAAAAGGGCTTATGTGAGCGCAACAGAATCTTCGATGGACGTTCTCGAAGTGCGTCTTCTTGCGGCCCATGATACGGGGGATGTGGCGACACTTGTGATGTTGTATTTAGAGGCCGCAGATCGTGCAGCGGCTGGTTATCACATTGAAAAGGAATGTTTTTTCCTTACACATGCTTGGATTTTTGCACTGGAGATTGGGGATCCATTGGCCGACATATTGAGGGCGCGGTTGGCGCGAAATGGCCGGGTTTAAAGGGACGGGAGAGCGGCTGACATGAAATCTCAAGCCAGGGTTGTTGTGATTGGTGGCGGCGTTGTCGGATGTTCAGTGTTGTACCATCTCACCAAGCTGGGTTGGTCGGATGTGATGTTGATCGAGCGGTCGGAATTGACCAGCGGATCAACCTGGCATGCCGCAGGCGGGTTTCACACGCTTAACGGTGACACCAACATGGCCGCGCTTCAGGGCTATACGATCCGTCTTTATCGCGAGTTGGAGGAACTGACGGGGCTGTCATGCGGCCTGCATCATGTGGGCGGCATAACGCTTGCTGATACCCCGGAACGACTTGATATGCTGAAGGCCGAGCGGGCGAAGCACCGGTATATGGGGCTTGAAACAGAGATTCTTTCGCCAAGCGAAATCAAGGAGATGGCAGAGCTTGTAAATGTGGAAGGCGTTCTTGGCGGGCTATATGATCCGCTGGATGGTCATCTCGATCCATCCGGAACGACGCATGCATTTGCGCGTGCAGCGCGGATGGCTGGCGCCGAAATTGTGACCCATACCCGCGTGTTAAAAACCAATGCGCGTGCCGACGGCGGATGGGACGTGGTGACGGAGAAGGGGACTGTCGTTGCCGAGCATGTTGTGAATGCTGCGGGGCTTTGGGCACGCGAGGTCGGCGCGATGGCGGGCGTGTATTTGCCATTGATGCCAATGGCGCATCAATATTTGGTAACGGAAGATATTCCGGAAATCTATGAGCGCGCTTCGGAGTTTCCACATGTTATGGATCCGGGCGGAGAGAGTTATCTGCGTCAAGAAGGGCGTGGGTTATGCATCGGTTTTTATGAACAAAAATGCGAGCCTTGGGCCGTCGATGGCACGCCGTGGGCGTTCGGACATGAGTTGCTGAATGACGCGTTCGAGAAAATTGAGGACAGTGTTAACTTTGCCTATCGACGGTTTCCGGTCCTAGAACGCGCCGGTGTAAAGAGCGTCATTCATGGACCGTTCACTTTCGCGCCCGACGGCAATCCCTTGGTTGGGCCGGTTCCTGGCCTGCGAAACTATTGGACGGCTTGCGCTGTGATGGCCGGGTTTAGTCAAGGCGGCGGGGTCGGGCTTAGTCTTGCTCAATGGATGATTGAAGGCGAAACTGAGCGCGATCCTCGTGCGATGGATGTGGCGCGCTTTGGGCATTGGACGACGCCCGCCTATACTTTGCCGAAAGTCGTTGAAAACTATCAACGCCGCTTTTCCGTAAGTTATCCGAACGAAGAACTTCCGGCTTCGAGACCATTCCGGCGCACACCGATGTACGATGTTTGGGATCGGATGAATGCCGTTTTTGGTGAGACTTACGGGCTTGAAGTTCCAAATTATTTCGCAAGCGAAGGCGAGCCAAGGTACGAAACCCCAAGTTTTCGTCGCTCGAACGCTTGGGAGGCGGTACGGGCGGAAGTGCATGCGGTGCGGAAGATGGTTGGGATCAATGAAGTTCACAACTTTAGCAAGTTTTCGGTATCGGGACCCAATGCAAGAAATTGGCTCGACCAGATCATGGCCGGGCGCATCCCCAAACCTGGACGACTTTCGCTATCGCCGATGTTGTCACCAAAGGGGCGTCTTTTCGGGGATTTTACGATCTCTTGTCATAACGACAACGCGTTTCAGCTCACGGCAAGCTATGGCAGTCAGGATTTTCACCATCGCTGGTTCGAGAAGCATACTCAAAAAGGTGTTTCGGTTCAGAACGTTTCTGATCAAGTGACTGGTTTACAGATTTCAGGGCCAAATGCGCGTGCGCTGTTGCAAAAGGTCACATCGCAGGACGTGTCGTCGGAAGCCTTTCGATTTTTGGATGTGAAGTCTTTGATTGTTGGACTTTCGAAGTGTCGCGTTCAACGGGTGAGCTATACCGGCGATCTTGGGTACGAGATCTATTGCGATTTGATGAGCCAGAGGCAACTTTTCGATAGTTTGTGGGAGGCGGGTCAATCCTTGGGCCTTCGACCTTTTGGCATGCGAGCCATGATGTCTTTGAGGTTAGATCGGTTTTTCGGATCTTGGCAGCGCGAGTACTCTCCGGACTATACGGCGGCCGAGACGGGATTGGACCGTTTCATTCATTTTCAAAAAGATGCCGACTTTATTGGAAGGAAAGCGGCGGAAGCTGAACGGGTCTCAAAACCGGCGCGAGAGCTTTGTGCGTTTGAGGTGGATGCTTGCGATAGCGATGTTGTCGGCTATGAGCCTATTTGGCACGAAGCGACTGTGGTTGGGTTTTGTACCTCTGGTGGCTATTCGCATTGGTTGGATAAATCGATTGCGCTTGGATTTCTTCCTCGGGATCGGCTTTTCGAAGTTACTGATTTTGAGATCGAGATTCTTGGAGAGCGGCGGCGGGCCCGGCGGCTGAATGATCCATTATTCGATCCTGAAGGCCTGCGTTTACGTCAGTGAGCCAGGCTCAAACCGGCAATCACCCGCTCCGAATTTTCGACTGATTCGAAACTCGTTGTGATCAAAAGCGCAGGTGGACAACAGCGTCAACATCGCGTCGGGGACCTCAAGCAACCCGACGTCGCGGGGCGCTGCAATCTACGCAACCGATACGATCAACGTCGCCTCGCAGCACACTTTCCGGTCCTGCGGACAGGAGCGCGCGTTCCTAACACCTCAAGGCAAGTATGTGCGCCTCGTGCTGCCGCCATCCTAAACCGGTTCGACAGGTGTCAAATATCAACCACTTTACTGGGTGGCTTGGTTGGCGCTGAATAGCTTTTACTTGTGGGCAACTTTTGGAAACCAGGGTCGCCACCGACCCTCGTTTTTCATGCAAGCAAGACCCCGCGATCTGTCAACGGTTGGCCAGTATTCCTAGGCCGGTTATCGTGAAACAGATTAAACCATCACATAGAGCGAGGACTGATTTAGGGTCGGCGCCGATACCAAGTTGCAAAAAAGCCGCTTCAGGCGCGGGTCTAACAAGAAGTTTTCCATGCAAAATTGAATGTGGGTATTTATGTGGGAAGGTAAAAATAAGTATCTATTTTTATATCATAAAAACAATTACTTATTTGAAGATATTGGCGGAGAGACAGGGATTCGAACCCTGGGAAGGCTTTCACCCTCAACGGTTTTCGAGACCGCCCCGTTCGACCACTCCGGCACCTCTCCGCGAAGAGTCTGGGCCGCGATTTAGTGGAACGATCGCGTGCCCGCAACCCAATTCGTGCAAATGCAGTGCAAGCCCTTGGATTGATGCGACCCACGGCCTATTTTGTTATTGAACAATAGCGAGCTCCCATGTCCCGAATTGCGCCCCTCACGGTCCTTGCCGCAACCGTCGCTTTGACCGTCACACCTGCGTCATCCGCCACGCAGGCCGAACTTGATACGCTTTTCGAGGCCATTGGTACGCCTGAGTTGATCGCCACTATGCGCACCGAGGGCCTTGAGCAATCTGATGAGCTTCGCCAATCTATGTTCCCCGAACGCGCCAACGGTTGGCGGCCCATTGCCTCGTCGATTTATGATACGGAACGGATGGAGGACGGTTTTCGTACCGCGTTTGACCAAGAATTGTCCGAAAGCGATGTGACACCGCTTTTAGCGTTTTTCGCCTCGGACTTGGGGCGCGAGATTATTTCGCTGGAGTTGTCTGCACGCGAGGCGCTGCTCGACGATGACGTCGAAGAGGCCGCCAAGGAGACCTACGCAGATCTGGCCAAGCGCAACCCAGAACGACAAAAAGCTCTGGAAGGCTTTGTGGATGCGAACGATTTGATCGAAATGAATGTGGCGGGCGCGCTGAACGCGTCGCTCGCATTTTACCGTGGACTGGCCGATGGCGGCAGTTTCGATCTGACCGAAGACGTGATCCTGCGCGATGTCTGGGAGCAGGAGCCGGAAATTCGAACGGATACTGTGGACTGGATGATGCCCTACCTTGCAATGGCCTACGAGCCGCTGTCCGCAGACGAGTTGGCGGCGTATGAGGCGCTGTCGCTCACGAAGGCTGGGCGCGATCTAAACCGCGCACTTTTTTCGGGGTTTGATGTGGTGTTCAACCGCCTCTCGTATTCGCTTGGAAGTGCGGCATCGCGGTTCGTGCAGGGCGACGATATCTGAGCGGTTTGACGTGATTTCGCGGGCCGGATCCCCTTGACTTACAGGGCGCTGCGACGCATAAGCCGCACTCTGGCGGGCTAATGTCCGCCATTTACTATTTTAATGTCGCCAAATGGCGCGCTGTTCGAGGCGGTATCGTACCGCAACATCCGGAAAAGCTCCGGGGGCCGAAGGACGCGGAAAATGAAGGAAGATCAGATGTTTGCGGTCATGAAGACCGGTGGTAAGCAATATCGGGTTCAGGCGGGCGATGTGCTCCGCGTGGAAAAACTCGCAGCGGACGCCGGCGAAAAAATTCAATTCAACGAGATTCTGATGGTAGGGTCTACTGTGGGCACACCGCTTGTTGACGGTGCCGGCGTTCAGGCCGAAGTCATAGACCAGATCAAGGGTGAGAAGATCATCCACTTCGTAAAGCGTCGGCGTAAGCACGGCTCGAAGCGTACGAAGGGCCACCGCCAGCAACTGACGCTTTTGCGCGTGACGGACATCCTTGAAAAGGGTGCCGAAAAGTCCGGCATAAAAGCCGCTTTGAATTCCGGGTCTGTTTCGGTTGCTGCTGTCGAGGCTGCAAAGCCTGCCAAGAAGGCTGCACCAAAGAAAGATGCCGCGCCAGAAACCAAAGCTGCCGCGCCGAAGGCGAAAGCTGCTGACGCTGGTACAGATGACTTGAAAAAGTTGTCGGGGGTAGGCCCGGCGCTTGAGAAGAAGCTGAACGCTGCTGGCGTGACGTCATTCGCGCAGATTGCTGCGTGGGGCGCTGCTGACATTACCGAGTTCGACGAGAAGCTGTCGTTCAAAGGTCGTATTGAACGCGAAGGCTGGGTCGATCAGGCCAAAGCCCTCGCCGCCGAATAAGGAGTAACAACCAATGGCACACAAAAAAGCAGGTGGTTCCAGCCGTAACGGCCGCGACTCAGCCGGTCGTCGCCTTGGCGTAAAAAAGTTCGGTGGCGAAGCCGTCATTCCGGGCAACATCATCGTGCGTCAGCGCGGCACCAAGTGGTGGCCGGGAGAGGGTGTTGGCCTTGGTCGTGATCACACGATCTTTGCAACGTCCCAAGGCCACGTGACCTTCCACAAGGGTCTCAAGGGCCGAACATTTATTTCGGTGCTTCCGCAGGCGGAGGCCGCTGAATAAGCCGATCCTAGTGGCGATGTATTAAAGGGGGTTCGGCAATCGCCGGTCCCCCTTATTCATTTAAAGGCTGGCTTGGAGGCAAGGGCCTGCTAACTCATTTTAGAAGAAGTACCGTTGTTGAGGGGCGGCTGGTGCGATCAACGAGGCGAGGGAGAAGCCGCGTGAAAATTGAAGCAATAATCAACCAGCCGGTTGTTGAAACGGACCGCATGACGTTGCGGGCCATTCGTCGGTCGGATGCCGGGAACCTTGAATTATTCGGATCTGACGAACGGGTCGCGCGCATGACGCGCACAATCCCGCATCCTTTGCCGCCCGGTGCGGTTGATACGCTGATTTCGCGCTCGCTTGACGAAAGCCGCGCGGAAGACATGTGGGTCATGGATGGTTCGGCCACTGGCTTGGGCGAATTTTTGGGTCTAGTCGCTTTGGAGCGTATGGATCGCAATCAGTCGGAAGTTGGCTTCTGGGTTGTCCCAGCGTTTTGGAACGCGGGCTTTGCGTCCGAAGCAGTGCGCGGCCTTATCGACACCAATCCTCATGCGGACAAAACGATGTTCGCAAGCGTCTTTCAGGACAACCCCGCGTCGGCGCGTGTGCTGACGAACGCAGGCTTCCAGTACCTTGGCGACGCCGAGACCTTTTCGGTTGCGCGCGGATCGACGGTCCCGACGTGGACCTACCTAAAGCGTCTGGACGACTAACCCATGTCACGTCAGGCGCCTCCCGTTCTGAGGACGCCGCGCCTGACGCTTCGCCCTCTTGAGATGACCGATGCCGATGCCCTTGTGCGGGGCGTTGGCAACTACGAAGTCAGCCGTTGGCTATCGGTCGTACCTTACCCCTATACGCATGGAGATGCTGCCTGGTTTTTGGAAAGAACCATTGAAAACAGGGCATTGGTTTGGGCGATTTGTGATGAGGATGGCCTTCAGGGCTGTATCGGTATTGAAGACGGGTTGGGTTATTGGCTGGCGCGGCCTGCTTGGCGCAAAGGCTATGGGTTTGAGGCGGCGCGCGTGGTGATTGCACAATGGTTTACAGACACCGGCCGTCGATCCGTAACGTCGGCCTATTTTCAAGGCAATGAACGCTCGGGAGCAGTTCTGCGCGCGCTTGGATTTCGCCCCACTGGCGAAGCGCAACGCAAAGCCCGCGCATTAAGCCAGGACGTGATGGCGACCGAGATGGCTATGAGCCGCGAGCAGTGGGAGGCACGGCTTGGTTTCACAGTGTTTACGCCGCGCCTTACGCTTCGCCCGATAATCTCTGCGGATGCGCCGGCTTTGGTGTCTCTGGCCGTCCCTGAAGTGACGCGCGGTACGGCGTCGCTTGTCACGGGATGGGCAGAAGCGGACGCGCGCGAATGGATTGAAGGACGTCGTTGGGGCGGCTTGCCCGGCTTTATGCTTGGGATAGAGCGCGAGGGCGCGTTGATCGGAGCCATTGGCTGCGGTGGTACCCCGTTGTCCGTGATGTATTTCCTCGGGCCGGATCATTGGGGGCAGGGCCTTGCAACGGAAGCGCTGTCGGCGTTCCTGCCCGAGATTTTCGACCGTTTTCCGGTTACAAACGCGATCGCCGACCACTTCGAAGACAGCCCCGCTTCGGGCCGTTTGTTGGAAAAACACGGTTTTCGTGTCACAGGCGATGACATGGCCACATCAAAGGGAAGGCTTGAGCCTTCGCGCGTCATCACATACGCCGTGACGCGAGACACATTTAGGGTAGCAACATGAAATTCCTCGATCTTGCACGCGTTACGATCCGCTCTGGCGGCGGTGGCTCGGGGTGCGTGAGCTTTCGACGCGAGAAATATATCGAATACGGCGGGCCCGACGGCGGCGACGGCGGACGGGGCGGCGATGTATGGGCCGAGGCGGTCGATGGGCTGAACACGCTGATCGATTTCCGCTATCAGCAGCATTTCTTCGCCAAGAACGGCCAGCCCGGCATGGGCCAGCAGCGGACCGGTAAAGATGGT
The DNA here is from genome assembly GCA_905479635.1 of uncultured Boseongicola sp. Lineage (GTDB taxonomy): Bacteria > Pseudomonadota > Alphaproteobacteria > Rhodobacterales > Rhodobacteraceae > Boseongicola. Next base: position 15,002 of record CAJQNG010000119.1, read on the forward strand.
GACGACATCATACTGCGCGTCCCTGTTGGGACGGAAGTTCTCGACGAAGATGAAGAAACCGTCATTGCTGACCTAACGAACGTTGGCGACCGGGTGTTGTTGGCAAAAGGTGGCAACGGCGGGTTCGGTAACCTGCACTTCAAATCCTCGACCAACCAGGCGCCACGGCGCTCAAACCCGGGTCAGCCGCAAATCGAGCGCGAGCTTTGGCTGCGGTTGAAGCTGATCGCGGATGCCGGGCTTTTGGGTCTGCCGAATGCCGGTAAGTCGACATTTCTGGCGGCCACGTCAAATGCGCGTCCTAAAATTGCAGATTACCCTTTCACCACGCTACACCCGAACCTTGGAGTGGTCGGCGTGGATGAGGTTGAATTCGTGATGGCCGATATTCCTGGTCTGATCGAAGGTGCACATGAAGGGCGGGGCATTGGCGATAGGTTCCTTAGCCATGTCGAGAGATGCTCGGTCCTGCTGCATCTTATTGACGGCACGTCCGAGACGGTTGCCGAAGATTATCGTACCATAATCCACGAGTTGGAGGCCTACGGCGGCGAGCTTGCCGAGAAGCCGCGCATCACTGCGTTGAACAAGATCGACGCGCTTGATGATGAGGAACGCGAAGAACGCCAGACAGCTTTGGAAGAGGTTGCGGGGCCAGTGATGATGATGAGTGGCGTCAGCCGCGAGGGGCTGATTGATGTCCTGCGCGCGGTGCGCGGCCAGATTGATGCAGACAAACTGCGCCGCAAGGAGGAAGTCGAGGAGCCCAGACCATGGCGTCCCTGACGACTGCGCGTCGCATCGTTGTTAAGATCGGCTCGGCCCTGTTGGTCGAGGACGGAAAACTGCGAGCCAAGTGGTTGAAAACGCTTGCCGAAGACGTGGCAGATATGCGTGGACGCGGGGTTGATGTTGTGTTGGTCTCATCCGGCTCGATTGCTTTGGGACGCGCAGCCCTGGCGCTTGAAGCAGGCGTTTTGCCATTGGAGCAAAGCCAGGCGGCCGCAGCGGTTGGTCAAATCCGTCTTGCGCGGGCCTATGAGGAAGCGCTTGAGCCACATACCATCACGACGGCACAGGTGCTTGTAACGCTGGAAGACAGCGCGAACCGGCGGCGGTATCTTAACAGTCGCGCCACGCTTGAGCAGCTTTTGTCGCTGGGGGTGGTACCGATTGTGAACGAGAACGACACGGTCGCAACGGATGAAATCCGCTATGGTGACAACGATCGACTGGCCGCGCAGATTGCCGTGACAATTGGGGCAGATGTGCTGGTGCTTTTGTCGGATGTCGACGGGTTTTACTCGGCGAACCCAAAAGAGGAAGCAAGTGCTAAACGTTACGATGTGATTGATGTGATAACGCCCGAGATCGAGGCCATGGCCGGGGACGCCGGGACAGGGCTTTCGAAGGGCGGGATGAAGACCAAGATTATGGCGGCGAGAACCGCAACGGCCGGAGGTGCGGCCATGGCGATCGCTTTAGGTGCGCCAGATAACCCTTTGAAGCGCATTGAAAACGGCGAGCCTTGCACATGGTTTACGCCAGAGACCGATCCGCAAGTGGCCCGTAAGCGCTGGATCGCGGCGATGAAGTCGAAGGGCGAGTTGATCCTGGATGCCGGGGCGGTTGGAGCCTTGGAGCGGGGCAAGTCTTTACTTCCCGCAGGGGTGACATCCGTGCGCGGCACATTCGGCCGGGGAGACCCGGTTGATATCGTCGGGCCGGACGGCGCGCAGCTTGGGCATGGATTAACGCGCTATACGGCGGACGAGGCGCGCGCCATCAAGGGGCAGCGGTCCGATAAGATTGAAGCGATCCTTGGATATCCGGGGCGTGCGGCGCTTGTGCACCGCGACGATATGGCGATTTAGCCGCGAGGCGTTTAAACTTGAGCTGATCTTAAAGGGCTAGGGACATGAAAGACGTGTCAGACATTCAAACCATCATGGCGGACATTGGCCAAAAGGCGAAAGCCGCAGCGGCGGAATTGGCCTTTGCGTCAAGCACTGACAAAACGCAGGCTTTGAACGCCGCCGCCGCCGCCGTTTGGGCGCGACGCGGCGAGATTATCTCTGCCAATGTCAAAGACATGGCGTTCGGGCGCGAAAAGGGCCTGAGCGATGCGATGCTGGACCGTCTGATGCTGGACGAGGCGCGTATTCAGGGCATGTGCGAGGGACTTCGTGCGGTCGCTGCACAGGATGATCCTGTTGGCAAGACAGTCGAGGAATGGGACCGGCCTAGCGGTCTGCATATCAAGCGCGTTCGCACGCCTTTGGGTGTGATCGGCGTGATCTATGAGAGCCGCCCGAATGTAACTGCGGATGCAGGGGCCTTGTGTCTGAAGGCCGGGAATGCGGTCATTTTGCGTGGCGGTTCCGAGAGTTTTCACTCGACCGGTGTAATCCATGGCTGTCTTGTTGACGGGCTGAAGGCCGCGCGCTTGCCGATCCATGCAATTCAGCGCGTGCCGACGCGTGATCGTGCAGCGGTCAGCGAGATGCTGATCATGACGCACACGATCGACGTCATCGTGCCCCGCGGCGGCAAAGGCCTTGTTGGTTTGGTGCAGCGCGAGGCCCGCGTGCCGGTATTTGCCCACCTTGAGGGCATTGTTCACATCTACATCGATGCAAGTGCCGACCCGGAGAAGGCGTTGAAGGTTGTATTAAACGCAAAAACCCGGCGCACAGGGATTTGTGGCGCGGCCGAGTGCTTGTTGATCCACCGCGATGTGGTCGACACCATCGGGCGGGGCGTGGTCCGCGCCTTGATCGACGCGGGCGTCGAGGTGCGCGGCGACAGCGAAGTGGCGTTGATCGACGGCGTTGTCCCGGCGACTGAGGATGATTGGGGCCGTGAGTTTCTGGACATGATCATCGCGGCCAAAGTAGTTGAAGACGTTGACGCGGCGATTACTCATATCCGGACCTATGGCTCGAACCACACCGATTGCATTGTGACGGAAGACGACGCCGCGGCAGACCGGTTTTTCCAAAGGCTGGATAGTGCGATCCTGATGCGCAATGCCTCGACGCAATTCGCCGATGGCGGAGAGTTCGGCATGGGGGCGGAGATAGGCATCGCGACGGGTAAGATGCACGCGCGTGGTCCCGTGGGGGCCGAGCAATTGACCAGCTTCAAGTACCTTGTGACCGGCGACGGAACGATCAGAACGTAACTGTCACCTTCCTGTCGTTAAAAAAGTCGCGACCGAACGTCGAGCGGATTTAGCTGCACTTAGCAAATGGGCGAAATGCACATCAGAGGTGGCGACGCTATCAGCGATTGCGCGGTTTGTTGTGGAACTGCACAAGGTCAGGGTTGGCGTTGATCCTCTCGCCACGCGCTTCCAGTTTCCTTCGAACCGGGAGAGGGTCATGTGGCCGCCCCAAGGCAAGGTGTTTTCAAGGCATTGCAACACGAGAAATACAAGCTTGCTGTCCGCGCCCTGCAAAGCCCCTTCGACCCGCCAGTCCACTTTGGTGCGGGTGTTTGTGAATCTGTTTTGAACTTCGTTCTGACTGATTTCCAGGTGTGCCGTGCCGAACGCCACACGGAGGAACCATATTCGGGCGTTCGCGTTCTCGACGGATTGTGCGATGAGGGCGATCTAGGGGCCGATGCCTTGCCCGGACATTGTCAAAAGCTCGATCCCGTTGCCAATTGCGCCCAGGGGGC
>CAJQNG010000120.1 GCA_905479635.1 uncultured Boseongicola sp.
CCGGTCGAGCGTGATATTGCAAAAACCTTCGCTCCAGCCGCCGGTGTATAGCGGTCGAAAAAGCCCCGCGTCGCGTCAAGCGACAAGCTAAGCGAGCGTCGTTGATATTCCGGTGGTAAAATGCGTGCTGCGATCTGGCATGCTCCTGATGTTGCACGTTTCGCCGCTCCACACGCTGCAATTGCCGCCGTATCAGCGGCGTCGACGGTATGGAAATTGAACGCTCCCTGAAGCGCCTCGCTGACAAGTCCCTCGTCTGGCGCATAGGCAAGGGCCCCGTAAAACTTCGCCTTCGTCCCGGTTTGCTGCTCAATCAAGGGGATTAAAGTCTTGATCGTGGCGCGGTCTTTGTCGGACAGGCCACGTACCAGCTGCAACCCGATCCCGGACGTGTCAAACAACTCTGCCTGCGCAACCCTTCCGCTGACAGGCTCCGCCACCGCCGCGTCAGACGTCCACCCAAGACACACCACACACAAAAGGACTAACCTCATCACACTCTCCTAATTCTTTGTCTGCGACCTTAGGGCCTTCTCCAGGTCCAGACCAGACTGGACGTCATACGCAGGCCTGATAACGTCCCGTCGAAATTAAAGTTCGGAGACGCATAAAATGAGCCTCGACACCATTCTTGCCCGCATCGACGATGACCTTCCGAACGCGCTCGAGCGCCTGATGACGCTGTTACGCATTCCGTCGATCTCAACCGATCCCGCTTACAAAAAGGACTGCCTCACGGCCGCCGAATGGGTCGTCGCCGACCTTTCTTCGCTTGGCGTGGACGCAGAAGTGCGCCCCACCACAGGCCATCCGATGGTTGTCGGCCATGTCGGCGAAGGCGCGCCGCACCTCTTGTTTTATGGACACTACGACGTGCAACCGGTCGACCCCCTAAATCTGTGGAACCGCGCGCCCTTCGATCCCGCTATCGAAGACACGCCGCACGGGAAAGTGATCCGTGGCCGTGGTGCAAACGACGACAAGGGCCAGTTCATGACCTTCGTCGAAGCCTGCCGCGCCTGGAAATCCGTCACAGGCGAATGGCCCTGCCGCGTGACTTTCTTCTTTGAAGGCGAAGAGGAATGCGGCTCGCCGTCTCTGGTGCCGTTCCTTGAAGAAAACGCTGAGGAATTGTCCGCCCCCGACATCGCCCTGATCAGCGACACCAGCCTGTTTGACCGCGACACGCCCGGCATCACGACCATGCTGCGTGGCCTTCTTGGCGAAGGACTGATCATCACAGGCCCCGACCGCGACCTTCACTCCGGCGCTTACGGTGGCGCGGCAATGAACCCGGCCCGCGTGTTGTCCAAAATTATCGCAAGCCTCCATGACGACACAGGCCGTGTCACTGTCCCCCGCTTTTATGACGGCGTCCCCGAGATTAACGCCGACATCCTGGCCCAATGGGAGGCCCTCGGTTTCGATGCGGCAGGCTTCCTTGGCGACGTCAAACTGTCCGAACCTGCGGGCGAACAGGGTCGCAGCGTGCTTGAGATGATCTGGTCGCGCCCCACCTGCGAAGTTAACGGTCTGGAAAGCGGCTATACCGGCGACGGCTTCAAAACCGTCCTGCCATCGCTCGCCCGCGCCAAAATCAGCTTCCGCCTTGTCGGCACGCAAGACCCCGCGCAAATCCGCAAGGATTTCCGCGCGATGGTTAAGGCGCAACTGCCCGCCGACTGCTCGGTCGAATTTTTCGACCACGGCTGCTCTCCAGCCTCGGTGATGAAAACCGACAACCCTGCGTTCAGCAAAGCCCGCGAAGCGCTCTCGGAAGAGTTCCCAAAACCCGCTGCCTTCATCGGTAGCGGTGGCTCAATTCCAATTGCCGGGCATTTCCAGGACATTCTGGACCTCGACACAATGCTGATCGGCTTTGGCCTTGAAGACGATGGCCTCCATAGCCCGAACGAAAAATACGACGTGCGCAGCTTTCACAAAGGCATCCGCAGCTGGGCGCGCATCCTTGATAAACTGACGAGCTAACCCGAGCCAAGAAACCCGCGAAGCACGGCAATCGTCGCGGCGCCGGATTGATCAGGAAAGAAATGACCGCCAGGGATCGCCTCGGCGGTCATATTTTTAAGCCACGCATCCCATGTGCCCGGAATATCAAACATCTGCGCCATAGCCCCGTCCGCCCCATAAAGCACAAGTGCTGGTCCCTCGAACCTCCGCCCCAAATCAGACGCGTCGTGATGCACATCCACCGCCAAAGTGGCCCGATAGTCATTGGTCATTCCGGCAATCGTCGCAGTGTCACGCCACGCCGCTCGATAGGCCTCTAAGGCCGCAAACTCTGAAAGCTGCGAACCGCCCCAGCCAAGCAAACACGTCTGATAGAAATGATCGGGGTCAGCCTCAATCATGCGCTCAGGAAAGGGCGCAGGCTGCGCAAGGTATGACCAATGGAAATAGGCCGCCGAAACCTTGGAAGACCAGTTGTCCAACAACGTATGCGTCGGAACGATATCCATGACCGTCAATGACCTAAGCCTGTCCGTCGCATCCAACGACATCCGATGCGCCACACGCGCACCACGGTCATGCCCCACCAGATGAAAGGTCTCATGACCAAGCGACGTCATCAACGCTAGCATATCTCCACCCATTGCACGGAAACTGTAGTTGGTAAGGTCCACCTTGGCCGCAGGCTTCGACGATGCGCCATAGCCGCGCAAATCAGCCGTCACCACGGTAAAGTCCCGCGCTAGCGTCGCGGCAATTGGGGCCCACATCGCCCGCGTTTGTGGAAACCCATGCAACAACAAGACCGCAGGTCCTGCCCCTGCCACGTCATATGCTATCTCGATCTCGCCATGCTGAAAAACTGCCATAGCGACAATCGTCGCCGCAGAAAGTCTCAAAGACAAGAGAAGAAAGTGGCGCGGTTGACGGGGCTCGAACCCGCGACCCCCGGCGTGACAGGCCGGTACTCTAACCAGCTGAGCTACAACCGCGCGATGAGGGTGATCTAAGCGAGCCAACCTGCCGCGTCAATCGCCAAAATCCGCGAATGCCCCACATAATTCGGACGGGCCGCCGGAGCGATCTTACTCTGCAATGTCCGAGATATGTTGGCGCGGTTGACGGGGCTCGAACCCGCGACCCCCGGCGTGACAGGCCGGTACTCTAACCAGCTGAGCTACAACCGCGTATCCTACCCGCGCGCTTCTATGGATCTGCGGTGATTGCGTCAAGCAGATTTGGGCCGCGACCGTCGCTTCACCTCAGTCAGCGCGCACTTGTGGGCCGATAAATGCGCCGATAGCGCGTCATAACGATGCGAAAACGGCGGTTGGTCTTCAATTCCTGCGGTGAATCCAGCCAGACCGGGAACTGCAAAAGCCACCAGCTGAGGCTGGTGTGATCAAAAGGAACAGTTGAAACTGTTCTTTTTTAAGAGAACGCCTCCGGCGCATATTTGGATTTCCTTTCCGATTAGAAATCAGAGGGTTTAGACCAAAGAGTGGGTACTGAACAAAGCCTGTGCCGATCGCACAACGCTCTTTCACATATCAGCGGCTTCGCGCTTTTCCTTCTCAAGCTTTTCCATCAATGGACGGTAGTAGACATGAAGCCTGTCGCCCATGTCACCAAGCGCGCGCTTGTCCCAAAGGATCCAGCGCCCCTTGTCGGCCCGAACCGCATCCCCGTCCTTATATTCCATCAACCGCTCTGGCTTGATGTAGTCGCCCGGCAACGTCACCGCCGCCACACCGTCGCGGCGCTTTTGCACCCAAGGTAAAGCCCCCTTCAAATAGACCAGCCACTTGCCCGTATGCATGTATTCATTAAGAAACTTCACCGCCAACGTGTTCGGCAACCGGTTGATATGCATCTGCGCAATCCAACTGATAAACCGCTCGTCCCCGATCATCGGACGGATCGAGTAATCGCCGAATTCCTCATAAAGGGCACGAAATTCGTCCGCAATATAAGTGCATTCCGCCGGGTGATAAACCACCATCGACGAGTTGCCGCGGGCGTAACGTTTCTTGTTTGTCAGCTTATAAACCAACCGCCCCGGCCAACCAAACGGCAGAACCACTGACTGCAACATCAAGATAGATTGGCGGTTCTTCATCAGCTTCAACGCTTTGCCAATATCCCCGAAAATCGCCGTGTCCAGATCAATGAAAATCGCTGGCAGATCGTCAGGAACAACATCCTTTGAAAACATCGACAACTTCGCGTGCAGCGCGCCGCTTAAAAAGCGCGGGTTCAGGAACCAGGGATCAAAGTCCACGATCTGAATATCAGGATGCATGCCCGTGCGCGGACGATCCGAAATCAGAATAAACCGCGGCTTGGACGCAGATGTGCGGATCACCGCTTCGACGGTGTGATTGATATAGGCCGAGGTATATTTATCACCCCAGCATACCAACACGCACTGCCACGTCGGCTCTTGCATCTCGCAGCCCGCCTTAATGATTTCTTCCATGGTGCGAAGGATAACATCCGCCCGGTGCAACGGCGAGTGTTTGGTGGGTGATGAGAGGCTCGAACTCCCGACATCTTCGGTGTAAACGAAGCGCTCTACCAACTGAGCTAATCACCCGTGCCGCGGTGCCTACATTCGACTTGAGAAAAACGCAAGACCCTCGGTTTCAAGTTATTCAAATCTCTTCGCGCTCGGTGCCCTGACCGACCCACCACTGCGTGCCAGGGCCAATGCTGCCCAAACGATCCGTACCATTATAAAGCGGACAACTGTCCAGCGACAAACACCCAGAGCCGATGCAGCAGCCCATCTGATCCCTCAGGCGCGATCAATACATTCCTCTCATCAACCATCGCCTGGCAGGCCGCCGCCGCCCGCGCCAATGTCTTGGCGCTCACGGCTTTTCCGCGCAGGAGACGATCCAGAACAACCTCTCACTCGGCCAAAGGCACGCCAACGCTCTGGGAAATCCGCGTGATCGCGATACGGCGCAACTCGCGCCGGTCATAGCGGCGATGGTTTGCGGACGTGCGCAAGCTTTCGATCAGCCCTTCGGTCTCATAATAGTGCGGCCTCGCCACAAGAACACCCGCCCGCTCTGCCATTTCTCAAACGTAGAAAGCCGAATGGCGCACATCCGCAAAACCAGGAGGTGATGGCATGGCTCACGATGATAGTCGGTTGAACAAGTCGCGCCAGAACCCGCCTGACACGCTCCCATAAAGCCTCAAAACCTTCGCCACCCGTTGCCCGCCTTTATATATCCGGCGAAGTCTCAACACCGTGATCCAGGCACCTGACAGCTATGTCGTCGCGCGGAAGTCCCGTCCAATCACCAATCTCGATCTCTCGCAAATCGTCGATCACTGTCGCAGTGATCCCCAATAGCTCCAGCGCAAGCTCGGCCCTCTGCCACGCCCGCCCCTGCGGGCTGACAGTTCCACGCTGACTTTCCGGCGAAATACCAAACGCGCCGAGACTTTCTCCAATCGCGACGGCTTGCATCAGCCATGTATTGGTCAGATCGGAATCCAACGCGCCCTGCCAACGGCCTTCGCGGTTCCACTCCGTACCGCCATGGCGCAGTACAAAGATATCAGAAAGGCTCATGGCGCCGCAAATAAAGTGAATAGGGATGATAAGAGATTTTAACTCCACGCATCTTCGATGTGAACAAGGCGCTTGACCGCCGAGCCAATCCCCCAGCGCGCGTTTTCATGTTTTTTTATCGATCACGCCGCACGTGACCTCATCGGCGATTTTTGGCCGATACATCGCACGTTTAGGCGTTAAAACCATAGATTTTATCGCATAATCGAGATCTGCAAATCGTGACGCCACGATACATCTTTCAGTCGGGGCACCGATACAATAAACGGCGCTACATTGGTTCCGGGGTGGGGCCATGCGCGGACTTGCGCGTAATGAACATGACGTCGAAGCTCTCGGCGCTCAGTACTGATGAGGAACAACCAATGAAAAAGATTTTTGCAGGCCTGGCACTGGCCGCCATGATGACCACGTCCGTTCTGGCCGGCGGACTTGATGCACCCGTTGAAGACGAAGCCGTAATGGCGCCAGAAGTGATCGTCGAAGAATCGTCCGCGTCTTCTGGCTCGGCTGCCGATATGGTCCTGCCGCTTGTCATCATGGCACTGATGGCTGCAAACCTCTTGGACGGCTAATCCCGCCACAGCATTCGCTTGAGCGTTTGAAAACAAGAAAAGGGCGCGCAAATCCGGCGCGCCCCGTTTTTTTTCATTCAAGACCCTAACGGTCAGTGCGCGACAGCACCAGACCCGCTACCACGCCCTTCAAGCGCTCGTTGAGCCGCCGCCGCCTCTTCTGCAGCCTCGTCCCATTCGATCGCCTCAGGCTGACGCACAAGCGCAAGCTTAAGCACTTCGCTGACATGCTTCACCGGAATGATCTTCATCCCGTTTTTCACGTTGTCAGGGATCTCTGAGAGGTCTTTCTCGTTCTCTTGTGGGATTATCACCGTCTTGATGCCCCCCCGCAAGGCCGCAAGCAGCTTTTCCTTCAAGCCGCCGATTGGCATCGCGTTGCCGCGCAAGGAAACCTCACCGGTCATCGCGATATCCCTCCTCACCGGTATCTGCGTAAGAACCGAAACAATGGACGTCACCATTGCAAGACCTGCCGACGGTCCATCCTTTGGCGTTGCACCATCCGGCACGTGGACGTGGATATCCATCTTATCGAACTTCGGCGGCTTCACCCCGATTTGCGGTGCAATGGACCGGACATAACTTGAGGCCGCATCAATCGACTCCTTCATCACGTCGCCAAGCTTACCGGTAGTCTTCATCCGACCCTTTCCCGGAAGACGTAAAGCTTCGATCTGAAGCAAATCACCCCCGACGCTGGTCCAGGCAAGCCCCGTCACAACACCGATCTGATCTTCTGCTTCAGCCAAACCGTAGCGATACTTTTGCACCCCAAGGAATTCTTCAAGGTTCTCAGGCGTGATAACGACCTTGCTTTCGACTTTCCGGACGATCCTTGTCACCGCTTTACGGCAAAGCTTTGCGATCTCTCGCTCAAGATTCCGCACCCCCGCCTCGCGGGTATACGTCCGGATCATCTCGTTAAGTGCCGCATCGCTCAGCTCGAACTCAGATGGCCTCAGCCCGTGGTTCTTCACCTGCTTGTCCAGCAAATGCTGCTTGGCAATTTCGCGCTTTTCGTCCTCGGTGTACCCCGCAAGCGTGATGATCTCCATCCGGTCCAAAAGCGGGCCCGGCATGTTGTAGGTGTTCGCCGTCGTCAAAAACATCACGTTTGAAAGGTCATATTCAACCTCAAGATAGTGATCGACAAACGTGCCGTTCTGCTCGGGATCAAGCACTTCAAGCATCGCCGACGCCGGATCACCCCGGAAATCCTGCCCCATCTTGTCGATTTCATCGAGCAAAATAAGCGGGTTCGTCGTCTTCGCCTTTTTCAGCGCCTGAATGATCTTACCGGGCATTGAACCGATATAGGTCCGCCGATGGCCGCGGATTTCGCTTTCATCGCGCACGCCACCAAGCGAGATGCGAATAAATTCGCGCCCCGTGGCTCTGGCCACCGATTTGCCAAGCGATGTCTTGCCCACACCCGGAGGTCCGACGAGGCACATAATCGGCCCCTTCAGTTTCTTGGAACGCTGCTGCACCGCAAGATATTCCACGATCCGCTCTTTGACTTTCTCAAGCCCATAGTGATCGGCGTCCAAAATACCCTCGGCGCGATCAAGATCCTTCTTAACGCGGCTTTTCACACCCCACGGGATCGCCAGCATCCAGTCCAGATAGTTGCGCACAACAGTCGCTTCCGCCGACATCGGAGACATCGACTTCAGCTTTTTCAACTCGGCATCAGCCTTCTCGCGCGCTTCTTTCGAAAACTTAGTATTGGCGATTTTCTCTTCAAGTTCAGCGACCTCGTTGGCCCCCTCTTCGCCGTCCCCCAACTCCTTTTGAATGGC
>CAJQNG010000121.1 GCA_905479635.1 uncultured Boseongicola sp.
ACTTTGGATCTTCGTACGCTTTGTAGAATAGTTCTGCAAATTCTCGATCGCTCAAAATTATGCTGTTAACGTCACTCATTCCTTGAACCAAGCTTTCGATGCGCTCCGCTTCGAACGCTCGCGTACTATTCCTGAATTCCAGCACCACAAATGCTAAGCCTACCAGCACAGCGAGGTTAGTTATAATTGCCGTCCATCTAGTTAGTATTTCGCTATCCATACCATTATCCATTTCATTGTTATTAGGCCTCCAACAAACATATACGATTGTCCGCTCATAGGTGCGATCTCAACCGGTCGATGCAACACATGCATTAAATCTAGCAGCCGGTGTTTCGTAATCCAAGGTTTTCCTGGGACGTTCATTCAACTCTCTGGCGATCCAGTTCAATTCCTTTTGTGAGTGAACCGACAGGTCATCGCTTACCCTTCCGCCAGTCATATGGATTAATTGGCTCAGGATCGGTCCAAAGACCCTACTTCCTCGCCTTGGCTTCATCCTCCGCAGACTCATACCGCCCTCTATCCTCAGGCGACTGCTGCTTTGCATAGTACCTGTACCACCAGGCCATTCCTGCGAGCACCTGTGCATGATTGGCATCAAGCGTTTTGTCACAAGAGGGGCAATCAGCCGGCTGTACCCACACCTTCCCCAGTGTGGGTAAAGTCGTGGCTTATACCCTGATGAGTGAACTGCCAGAACTTGGCAAACTCAACCGAAAAGAATTAGCGTCACTTGTCGGCGTTGCACCAATGAATCGGGATAGCGGCAGCTATCGTGGGAAACGGCGTGTGAGCGGGGGGCGAAGTAAAGTCCGCACAGTTCTACATATGTCAATGTGGTCGACGATCCAGTACGACCCCAAGATCAAAGCCATGTACGAACGTCTGGCGGCCGCTGGAAAGCCCAAGAAAGTAGCGCTGGTGGCTTGTATGCGCTCGCAGCTGACTATCCTGAATACGATGATGAAAAACGGTACTCATTGGGATGAAAAGCTAGCTTAAAGCCTTGACGGGAATCATAGTCACTTGTCAGTAGCCGACTGAAGCATCAGCGCCGTGCTCTCTAACAGCTCAGCGATAGGTCAAGCTGAAGAACGTGAAACTGTTCGTCTGAGTGACTATTTGTGCGCCCGTCTCAGCCATAAGCGTCTCCATCGCGGAACTGCCCGTCGGGCAGGCTACAAGATCGGATGTGTCATCAAGCAAGTCTATGGTGAACGCGCTTTCACCGACAAGTTGGCATGCGTCTGATGGGCTCCGGTAGCCACGGACAAAGGTGAGATCGGGGTCCGGTTCGCTGACCGCTACCTCAACCGGCGTCCCTATACATCCAGCGACGAAGAGCGCCGCTGGCAAGACTGCGAAGCACGCCATGAGCTGCTTCATTCGAATCGTTGTTGTCATTTTACTTCTCCCAAGCTGCGGCGGTGCTGCGCCAAATGCCATTCTCAGCGTCCCAGGTGCTTGCGGTGACACATGGGGTCGGATTGATCCCGCCGCATTGCGACCCATGAGCATCCGATAGAAGAACACGGTAAGGGCCAAGATCCACCACATTCCAGCCATGGTTGAGCAGGGAGGCGAGACTGTCGCCTACAAGGAAATGCGACATGCACCCGCCTGTTCCGCAATAGAGGGAGACGGCTGAAGAACAGGCAAAGAACGCCTCGTTCAGCACCCAGTCTGGTCTTAGATCTCCGTCGAGATCAACGCGTGTGACTGCACCCCATTCCAGCGAGAACTGGCCGTTCTCGAAGTCAGAGCAGGCCTGTTGAGCCTGGACGACCTTTTCCTGAAGCACCTCCGGAAGCTCAGATATCTCGGAAGCCAGGACAGGAATCGGAAGGGCCATACTGGTCGCAAGTAGTGCGACGGCCAAAATCCTGCCAATCCCGTAAGAAGCGCACGATGCGGCATCTGATCTCGGCTTCAGTTGCATTGGTCGTACCGATAATCGCCGAACTCCAGCCAGTTTTCTCTTCGATTCTGGAAGATCAGAAACTCTGATCGATCCTCGGCCAGCAGGGCCACCACGAAGTCCTTGACCGGTTTGGAGTTGCCGAAATAGCTGTAGGCAGTCATCGCCCGCTGCGTGTTGCCGTTTACGGTGACGCGCGCGTCCCATTCATCGCTGGCAGTGTCCATGATCACGTACTCGATTTGCCGCTTGATCCCGCCACCGCCGCAATAGACCACACCTTCTGGTGCCTCCAGTGGTGTTGCGCTTTGGTCCAATTCACGGCATTCGGCCCTTAGCGACCCGATGGCCGCACCCGATCCTTTGAGATCAAAAATGGCGTAGCTGGTGTCCTGATCGACCATTGACAGGTTCAAGTAGGCGTTTGCCGCGATCTGATCGAGCACGAACGCATAGTCAGCCTCGTCGCTGAAAAGGATCTCGACGGGATAGTTGTCAACGATCTGGATGAACGAGTTTTCGCGTCCTGCCTGGAAAGCAGCGACCTCCTGGGATCCGTTTACCAGAAAACGAAAGGAAAGGCCGTTCTTTTGCTTGATGTCCTGAGCATCCTCATACCCAGCCGGAGCGAACCTCATCTTGTCGCACTGCAACTCAAGAGACATGTTGTTTGTCTTGATTGAGGCATTGGGGTACGGTGGTCCGCTGTAGTTCCATTCTGCCAACGCCATGGTAGCAAGTAGGAAGCCGCCGAACGGAGCAAGTATTGCTGCATTCAGTATGTTGCGCATCAGAGTCTTCTCCTCTTTGTCTTCCTTAGTGATTTTCCGTGGCGCAGCCAACGTACGACGCCGTTCTGACACTCTTTAGAGCGGGGCCAGTTTGGACCGTCCGGCCTACGTTTCGTTATCCTCGCAGACTATTTGCTTTCACGAAGTTTCGCCATGAAATCGTCACACTGTGTCTTAGAACCGACAATCTTCTGGTCGTCCGTCAAACTGGCCTGTCC
>CAJQNG010000122.1 GCA_905479635.1 uncultured Boseongicola sp.
GATCTCGCCCCGACCAACATGAACGGCCCATTGCTGCCGCTCGTCGGTCGATCTGATGCTGCGCCGCAGCTTCGCCAGACCGGCCATTCGTGCATCGTGCAGCATGTTCTTGGGCCAAATGACCGCAACGCGGGACAAAGCCGTTATTCCTCTCCTCCCAGAGTTTTGCTAGCTTTCGGCGTAAGGCATGAACCTGATCTCGTTCTCGTGTGGGGGTAAAATGACATCTGACATACAGTATCCGGACAATTTCATTGAGCGGCTGCACGCGGTTTGGGGAGAAGGGTTTCTTTCTCCTGGCGGTCCAGAAGAGGTGCATGAAATCGTGCGGGACCTTGATCTGGTTGGCAAGACGTTGCTGGATATCGGCTTCGGAACGGCAGGGCCAGCAATAACCCTGGCGCGCGAACTCGGCGCGGGCCTGGTCGTGGGCATCGATGTTGAAGAGCCACTCCATAGACATGCGATAGCGATGGTCGACGCAGCCGGACTGTCAGATCGGGTCGATCTACGATTGGTCAAACCGGGGCCGCTACCATTTGAAGACGCTAGTTTCGACGTGGTTTTCTCTAAGGATTCGATTATCCATATCCCTGACAAGGACGCACTTTTCGCTGAGATCCGACGCGTACTAAAACCTGGCGGTATTTTTGCGGCGAGCGATTGGCTGAGCGGGGAAGGCCCTGACGCGGAGGCGGCGTTGAAGCATATGGGTGGCCACCTGCATTTTGAGATGGCGACCGCACCGCAGATGGAAAAAAAGCTGCGCGATGCTGGGTTCGAAAACGTGAAATCGGTGGACCGGAACGCGTGGTATGCAATCGTTGTTGAAGAGGAATTGCGCACGCTGGAGCGAGTTTATGAGGATTTAGTCGCGAAGGTCGGAAAGGAAATTGTTGACCCATGGCTTCAGGTCCGGCGGGGAGCGGCAAAAGCGGTGCAGGGCGGCGGTCTGCGTCCCACGCACCTGCGGAGCACGAAGCCATAGTGCACGAATACTCGACGTATCGGCTTGGAGGATGACTGCTTTGGTGTAGGTTTCTCGGACGCCACGCGCGGCGTTTGGGTGGCGCGGAGCGTTGCCTGGCGTCGGAGAAGCGCTCAAGCGGGAAATCGCCGCGCTATGCATCAATGTCTGCAGCGCCGGACTTTCCGGTCATTCTTGATCAATGTGACGAACGACCAGTACTAAGAGAATTGCAGACGGTAATGCAGGGCCAACGATAGGCTGCCTCGGCGGACATCAGGCTTGGTTTTGGTGTAAGGCGCATAGCATGGCCTTCAAACGTAGACTGTATGTACAGACGTTCGATTTGCCAAGATTATCTCAGAAGGGAGTTTCTCATGAAATATCACGGTGCTTGTTCCTGTTCGATGTGTCGAACAGAGTTTGAAACAGATTTGCCTTTGTCAGATTTTCAACCTCGAGTTTGTGATTGCCAATACTGCCAGCAAAATCTAGGCCAACTGCTCTCTCATCCGAGCGCACAAATTAGAGTCTTCGCAGGCATCGCTTCGCATCTCACGGCGAACAAAAATGGTGGAACGGCCGCAAGATTTTACCATTGCAAGAACTGCAACGATTTCATTTGTGTTGGCGTGGAAATCGACCAAGAGATGCGAGGCGTCCTCAATTCGAACTTGTTCAATGATAGAGCAACACTCGGAGACGCGATCCCAGTCCAACCTCGGTTTTTAAGCGACCAAGAGAAGTTTGATCGCTGGAAAAAACTATGGTCCCACTTATCCTTTATGAGCTGACGCTCGTTCGCACTCCGAAAAAGTCAGGCAACGAAGGAATAGCCGCTATTGCTGAACAATCGCCCCAATGGCAGCTCTAGAGCAGCCATTCGCCGCGCCATGCATCAATGACTGCTCTGCGGGACTTTGCGATCTTTTGCCCGCGCGGCGGATGCAGGTGCAGAAAGTATGAAATGATGCTTGCTCGTGCAGCATCAGGATTTCGCCAGCGCAGCGGATTTCCCCAGAGCGGTCGTTAAAGACTGATAATACCAACGGACCAACCGGCTGACTCTTTTTGGGATTCCCATTTTCTGCGAAGTCTGACTCAATCGCCCTTAGCGATTTGGAGGTCAGCATGACGGTTGAGATAACGCGCGATGATATGACGTCGCAGGAATTGCGCAGACAGGCGGGGCGGGTGAAAGACGGGCGCGTTTCGCGGCGGCTTTTGGCGATTGCTTTGGTGCTTGAAGGCGCGTCTCGCAAAACGGCAGCCGAGAGCTGCGGAATGGATCGTCAAACGCTCCGGGACTGGGTGCACCGCTATAACTCGGAAGGTGTTGAGGGGCTTTCGAACCGGGGCGGCGGTGGGGTGAAGCCTTTGTTGTCGAATGACCAGGTGGCGCAGCTGTCGGCGTGGGTTGAGGCCGGTCCTGATCCCGAACGCGACGGTGTTGTGCGTTGGCGGCGCGCCGACCTGGCGCGTCGGGTTGAGGCAGAGTTCGGCATCGAACTGCACGAACGCACAGTGGGCACCTATCTGGCCAGGCAGGGCTTTCGCAAGCTGTCGGTGCGCCCCGAACACCCTAATGCCGACCCGGCGGCACAGGCCGCGTTCAAAAAAACTTTGCAAGCATCGTAGCGGACATCCTCCCGGAACGGGCAAAGGGAAAACCTCTGGAAGTGTGGTTCCAGGACGAGGCAAGGGTCGGCCAACAGGGAACGCTCACCCGTATCTGGGCAAAGCGCGGCACACGCCCGCGCGCACCTCGCGACACGCGCTACAAATGGAGCTACATTTTTGGGGCGGCTTGCCCGGCGCGCGGCTCTGCCGCCGGGCTGATCCTGCCCTATGTCAATACCGAGGCGATGGGCTTGCATCTCGACGAGATCGCGAAAGCGGTTAAGCGCGGATCACACGCGCTCCTGATCGTAGACGGCGCAGGGTGGCATGGCGCGAAGGGCCTCAGAGTGCCACCCAACATCACGCTGCTGAAGCTGCCGCCCTATGCACCGGAACTCAACCCCATGGAAAACGTCTGGCAATACCTGCGCGCAAACAAACTCGCCATCACAGTGTTTGATACCTACGAGGAGATCCTCGACAAATGCGCAGCCGCCTGGAACTTCTTTGCAAATGACCCAGAGCGCGTAACCTCAATCACGAACAGAGGATGGATAACAGTCAATTGATCAAGCCGTTGGTATAAGATCGGCGCAATCCAAACCGACCCTTCGCTGCGGTCGGTTTCAACAATCGAGACGCGGACAAAGCGCCTATTCGCTACGCACGCACCAATGACAGCTTTCAGTGAAGCACTGTAGTCTTTTGAGAATGATCAACTAGTGTTATGTGAGCCGGTAGGGGAAGTTCCATGTACAACGAGGTGAGTTTCAATTCGGAGGGAGCGGAACTGCGCGGGCGTCACTATAGCCATCCAGCCGGGCAGAAACCGACCGTCGTCATGACGCACGGAACAACCGCGACGATCACCATGGCAGTCGACCAATATGCCGAAGCCATCTTTGCGGCTGGCTTTGATGTCCTGCTGTATGACCATAAGAACTTTGGGCTCAGCGGTGGCGAACCTCGGCAGGAAATAAATCCTTGGGTACAAACACGCGGCTATCGGGATGCCGTTGCATTTTTGCGGGTTAAGCAGCCTTACAACCCAATCGCCCTTTGGGGGGACAGTTTCTCCGCTGGCCTAGCCTTGGTAGCTGGCGGTTTGATCGAAGACATTGCAGCCATAATCGCGCAGATACCAGTTTGTGGCGTTGCGCTTCCTCAAGGGCTTACTGACGATGGTGCCCTTGAAGTTATGAAAGAGATTTTCGAGAATGGCGATGTGTCTGGTGGAGCAGAACAGACAATGGGCCCGATGCCTGTCGTGTCGTCTGATCAGTTAAACACCCCATCCCTATTGACGCCAATCCAAGCGTTCCGGTGGTTCATCGAACACGGTGGCCGACATGGCAGTAGATGGGAAAACTGGGTCACGCGGGTCATTCCGGATACGCCGGTCGCTTGCAGCCCCTATGTGACGGCACCTTATCTGAGAATGCCCGTTCAGATGATGGTCGGACGCAACGACGAGATGGTTCATTGTAACCTCGAGATACAGCGCGCCGTGTTCGACCGGGTTGCCGGTGAGAAAGAGTTCGTCGAGATAGACGGCGGGCACTTTGGTTTGCTTTGGCACTCAAGCGGTGAATTCGATGAGGCGGTCCATCGGCAAATCGCATTTCTGTCCCGAGTTTTTCGAGGCAACTAAGAAAACTGACATTGGCCACGTCACAGAATGAGTGTGATTTGGGCTCCTTGCTGCCGTTAGCCGCATGGCAGCGATCCTGCCAAACGATCTCGCCCCGACCAACATGAACGGCCC
>CAJQNG010000123.1 GCA_905479635.1 uncultured Boseongicola sp.
CGCCAACGTCAGAACCCGCAGAGTTCAACCTTCGGGAACCTGGCATCTTGATGAGGTTTTTGTCCGAATTGGTGGCCGGCGAACATATCTGTGGCGCGCCGTAGACGATGAAGGCGAGGTTCTTGCAGTCCTAGCCCAATCTCGCCGAAACAAGAGTGCGGCCCTTAAACTTATGCGGAAACTCCCGAAAAAGCAGGGGTACATTCCGGATGAGATTGTCACCGACAAGCTGGGGTCATATTCGGCGGCCCTTCGGGAACTTGGCCTGGCGCACATTCATGTCACGGGTGGTCGATTGAACAATCGGGCAGAGGTTTCACATCAACCGACGCGCCGACGAGAACGCCGAATGGGCCGATTCAAATCGCCCGGCTCGATGCAACGGTTTCTGTCGGTCCACGATGCCATCTACAACCATTTCAATGTGCAACGTTATCTGATCTCTCGCCCAACTCTCCGTCAAATGCGCGCCAAGGCAATTGCCGAATGGCGTGAGATTGTCGCTGCATGATCTGGGATTACGTCGGCTTATTTGGTTCAACTAGGTTAACGTGACAAAGCCATCCAGAATACGCCAGATTTGCTTTTGACGGGTGGCTTATAACAAAGTTAAGTATCGAGAAAGGAGACCACAATGATCAAACTCGGCGTAGGGATTGTCGGATGTGGCAATATCTCGACTGCGTATTTGAACTTCTCAAAATTGTTCAAGCCCATCGAGGTGCGTGCCGTGGCCGATATTGATCCCGCTGCGGCACAGTCCAAGGCCCAAGACTTTGGCATTGGCAGCAGATCCGTCGAAGAACTTTTGGCTTCAGACGATATTTCAATAGTTGTCAACCTCACGGTGCCGTCCGCCCATTACGAAGTGACGCGCCAAATTTTGCTGGCCGGAAAGCATGCTTATTCCGAAAAACCCTTAGTTTTGACCTTGGAGGAGGCAAAGGATCTGCGCGACCTGGCCGCGCGGTCAAGGCTGCGCGTAGGCTGCGCGCCAGATACCTTCTTGGGAGGGGCGCATCAGCGGGTTCGACAAGCGATCGACGAAGGTGCGGTTGGCCGCGTCATTGGCGGCACCTGCCACATAATGGGGCATGGGCACGAACATTGGCACCCGAACCCAGATTTCTTTTACCAAATTGGGGGTGGTCCGGTCTTTGATATGGGGCCATATTACATCACGAACTTGGTGCAATTGATTGGCCCAGTTCGTGCCGTTACGGCGATGTCCTCGGCGCCAGTTGCGACCCGAACCATCGGCAACGGCCCCCGGAAAGGTACAAAGATCCCAGTCGAGACACCTACAACGTTTCATGCCATGCTGGAATTTCAAAGCGGCGCAGTTGTGACTCTTGGGGCGAGTTGGGACGTCTGGGCCCACCGCCACAAAGAAATCGAAATCTATGGTGAAAATGGATCTATTTTTGTTCCGGACCCGAACTTTTTTGGAGGCACAGTGACGGTGGTCGATCCGAAACAGAGCGCAACAGATCTGGATTTCTTGGACCATCCTTTTGGCTGCAACAATGTCACCGATACCCGCGGCATCAGCCGGGCCAATTATCGCGGCGCTGGATTGGCTGATATGGCGACGGCACTGCAAGAGGGTAAGGCGCACCGATGCAACCTAGAGCTTGCGGTTCATGTCGTGGATGTGATGACCTCTATCCTGAAAGCTGGGCAGACCCGTCAATGGATTGAAATGACGACAACCTGCGAACGGCCCACGCCGCTGACAGCCAGAGAGGCTCAAAGTCTTTTGGCCCAAGCGGTGCCATGAGGCGTTGTTTCGCATTTTATGATGATTGAGGAGGATTGAGCTTTGAAAGCATTGATAACTTGGGGCGGCTGGGACGGACACGAACCTAATCTTGTCGCAGCGCAAGTCTCGGAGATGTTGCAGGGGCATGGCTATTCCACCGAGGTCTTCGACACACTGGACTGCCTTGATGATCCGGAAAAACTTGACAGCTTTGATCTGATTGTACCGGTTTGGACAATGAGCGAATTGACCAAGCAACGGGCAAGAAATGTTTCTTATGCGGTGGCACGCGGTACCGGGTTGGCCGGCTGTCATGGCGGTATGTGTGATGCCTTCCGGTCCAATGTCTTATGGCAGTTCATGACTGGCGCGAATTGGGTAGCGCATCCGGGGGGCGATGACGTTTCCTACATGGTCAAAATGACAAACCCTTCGCATCCGCTGGTTGCCGAAATCCCAGATTTTGAGGTAAAAAGCGAACAATATTACCTTCACGTCGATCCCGCGAACCATGTTCTTGCAACCACGCGCTTTCCTATAGTGAGTTGGTATCACAGCCCCAATGGGGCGGTGGACATGCCGGTCGCTTGGACACGGTCTTGGGGGCTGGGGCGGGTCTATTACTGCGCGCTTGGGCACAACCAAAATGTGATCGCCTCGGGGCCCGCTTATGACATGATCGACCGTGGCTTGATCTGGGCCGGCCAAGGCAAGGCGCCGGCGCAAGGCAATCTCCATAAGCTGAAAGAATGGGACAATGACTTTTCAAACTTCTAGCATTTGGGCGCAGTCAAAGGTGCTGTCAGACCAATGCGAACTCGTCTCCACAAGGATGGTAACACTGTCTGTTATGCCGCGCCGAGTTGGCACCACTCGGCGAGAGCCGCGGCGCGGTTGGTCTTGAAATTGTCACGTGAGTAGAGATGGCGCTTCAGGTTGAAGGGTAGTGTCGCAAAGTTTCCGCTACGGCGAAGGTGGCTCTACTAGCGGACACACCTATCCAGCGAGTGCGGCGAACTGCGCGAAGCCAGACTGCTCTGACTGGTCAAACTGACCTTTCCGGATCATATGTGCAACTTCGATCCCGGCAAGAGTAGCCGAAGCTGATTTCAGCGATTTGAAGGTCTGCATGGGTCGCGTAAGTTTCTTAATGAAACGGTGGTCCTGCTCAATGATATTGTTGAGGTACTTCGTTCGCCTTAAAGTGATCAACCAACACCAGCCGCACAACACGAGCAGGCAGTTCATGTTGAACAGGCCAGCTGTGTTCGATCCACTTTTGTCGGTAACGACCTTGTCCGGCCAGCCGTTTTTGCCGATGGCTTTCACGAAAAACGCAGTCGCTGCGGCCTCGTCGCGGCGCTCAGACAGCATGAAATCAAGGGTTTTCCCTTTCTTGTCTATTGCTCGGTACAAGTATGTCCACTTGCCTTTTACTTTGACATAGGTCTCATCTCTCACCTGACAGGGCATTGCATAGCAATGTCCCAAGAAGGCATTCGCCACGAGCGGCCAGTCGGAGACTTCCAGCGATGCGCTTCTTCGGCAATAGCGCCCGCGTATTTCTCGACCCATCGGTTGAGCGTTGCATGATCCAAATCGACGCCACGTTCGGCCATGATCTCTTCGAGATCGCGATACGAAACGGGAAAGCGAACGTAGAAATACACGGCGTATAGGATCACGGACTTCGGGTACTGCGCACCTTTGAAACTGATCAACTCTTCTATCCTGACTGAGCCTAGGGAAAGTGTCGGGTCTCGTTCGACACGCCGGGCAACGCAACTGAAACCCGAAACTTTGCGACACTACCGGTTTCAGTGCATCGCCGCGAGGCCACGAAACCTCCATGCCCCTCCGTCAGGATCAATCGTTCTGACAACGCCTCGCCAATGGCTTCGAAGTCGCTAAATCCTTTCGCGTGACCCTTAAGCTCTATATGTTTCATCGCACCCTACTCCCTCGTCCAGACCTGCATTGGGTTGGGGCCGCGGTTACACCAGATGTAATACGGAACAGCCGTCAGTGTTGCTGGGATTTCCATGGGCGGTGTCGCGCGATAAAGATCGTGCGACCAGTCACTGCTTTGAACGCAGACACCTTCAGCCTGCAGCGTCACGATTCCACCCAACAGATCGTCGCGTGTCACGGCTTGAACGTCTGCAGTCCGGGGCAATCGAAGGCTGTTGACCGGTTCCGTCCCATTGTCGCGTTGTTCCAGACAGTAGACCAGCGGACCACGGCGCAACGCCACACACCCCACATCCGCTTTAACATGAGGATGCGCGTAAACGCGTTCGGCGGGCATTGGCAGATCAAGTTCAACGGTATCACCAGACGCCCATTCGCGTGCAATCGCCAGATAGCCGTTTTCCAGATTGGCTTTGACATCAACTGCGGTGCCGTTGACCCGCACTGTCGCCCCTTGGTCCCAGCCGGGGATGCGAAGTTTAAGGGCAAATTTGGTGACTTTTTCCGGCAACACTGCGACGCTGATCTGGCCCGACAATGGATAGTCGCTTACTTGTTTTATGGTCACCTGGGTTTTGCCAATCGAAAAGGTAGCCTGATTTGTTCCATAAAGATGCACGGCCAATGACTCGTTGCTGGTTGAATAGAAATAACCGGCCACAGACGCGATCAGGCGCGAAGCATTCATCGTGCAGCACGGGCATGGATGCCAGTCCCAGCGCGCATGCGTGCCATCACTTTCCAGTTTGTTGTCGTAAAAATAATGCTCGCCATCGCGCGACAACCCAGCCAGTGCGTTGTTGTAAAGCGCCAGTTCCAGAATATCCGCATACTGGCCATCCAGATCAATGTTCAGCATCCGTTGCGCCCAGAACACCATAGCGACCGAGGCACAGGTTTCGGCATAGGCAGTATCATTGGGCAGATCATAGTCGGTCGTGAAGCCTTCGTTTGATTCCGAGGGACCAAAGCCGCCGGTGACATACATCCGAGTTTCGGTGATATCTCGCCACAGGGTTTCGCAGGCCGATTTCAGGCTGTTATCGTTCAACTCGGACGCCAGATCGGCCATCGCGGCGTACATATACATCGCGCGGACAGCATGGCCGACGACCTTGTTCTGTTGACGCACAGGCACATGCGACTGGTTGTATTCGTAAGTGCCCTGATGAAAGGCCTCGACGCTTTCACCCCGCGCCTCGCGTTCGATATCAAAATAATGCGGCTGGCTGCCGCGTTCGTTGATGAAGTAGGTCGCCAGATCGAGGTGCCTTTTGTCTTTGGTCACGCCGTACAACTTGATCAGGGCAAGTTCGATTTCCTGATGTCCAGGATAACCGCGTTTCTGGTTTTCGCCTGGGCCAAACGTATCGGCGACATGGTCGACATATTTTTCGATTATGTCCAAAAGTGCGCGTCGGCCAGTTGCCTGAAAATAGGCGATCGCGCCCTCTAGCAGGTGTCCGGCGTTATACAATTCGTGGTGGTCGCGAAGGTTGGTCCACCGGTTTTCAGGCTCTCGTTGCAGATACCAGCAATTGAGATAACCGTCCGCCGCTTGCGTCTCTTCCAGTTGCAGCGTTATGGCTTCAATTTGCGCTTCGATCACAGCGTCGCGGCGATGTGACAACGCATAGCTTGCCGCCTCGATCCATTTGCCGACATCGGAATCCCAAAATATCTGAGTGGTAAAGCCGTCCTTGCGTCGTGGAATCGTCAAGGGCGGCACGGGCTTTCGCATGGTGAGAGAGTCGAGCATGTTGAATTCTACCAGCTTCCGGTGTTGGCTGGGGATTGTGTGCGTCAATACGGTTTCCAGTCGCTCGCGCCAGAACTTGCCTTCAAGCTTGACGTTCGAAAAATTTACTGGCGTATATTTTCGCATTATCTTGTCCCTTGATTGTCCGTATGCCGTCACTTCACGTCTAAGCAACTGCGCGATGAAATCGCCTGAAACTTGCGATGCATTTGTTCCCCTTGATGATATGTAAACCTTGACATCCGGTCCATACCCGAAAGAATGAATTAAATATTTGGGGGGAGTCGACGTGGCTGAAATTGCACTGAACAATGTGTCTAAAAGCTTTGGTGCTGTCACCGTGATTGACGACGTGACATTCACTGTGCAGTCCAATGAATTCCTTGTATTTTTGGGACCCTCTGGCTCTGGCAAGTCGACATTACTGCGGATGATTGCGGGCCTTGAGACCATAGATCAGGGCGAACTGGTTATAGACGGTGTGCGATCGGAAAAATTGCCCCCCGGCCAACGCGGCGTAGCGATGGTGTTTCAGAACTATGCGCTGTACCCGCACATGACGGTGTTTGAAAATCTGGCCTTTGGGCTGCGCAATATCGGGTTATCTAACGACGACATTGCCGCCCGTGTGGCCGATGCAGCGCGTATTCTGGAAATCGAAGAGTTATTGAAACGTCGCCCCGCGCAATTGTCTGGCGGCCAGCGCCAGCGCGTAGCGATCGGGCGCGCTATCGTCAAAGAACCCAAAGCGTTTTTGTTTGATGAACCGCTGTCCAATCTGGATGCGGCCCTGCGTGTACGCACCCGTGTTGAGCTGGCGGAACTACATCAGCGGGTGAAGTCGACTATGATCTATGTCACCCACGACCAGACCGAAGCTATGACCATGGCCGACCGGATTATCGTGCTAAATAACTGTAAAATAGAACAAATTGGCACCCCAATGGAGGTGTATTCCCACCCAAACACGCGCTTTGTCGCAAGCTTTGTCGGGTCGCCGTCGATGAATTTTGTGGACGTCGTATTGACCGGTAGCGGCACAACGCGCACGGCAACATTTGGCGACGGATCGACGATAGCTCTGACAATCGCAGTGCCCGAGGCCGGGACCTATGAACTGGGTATTCGCCCCGAAGCCATTCGCGTTACCAAGGGCGACGCCGATACAACCGGCCAGGCCACAGTGGTGGAACGTTTGGGTGATCGCACGCTGGTCTATTTGCGGCTAAGTGACGGGGCGATGTTGACGGCGCTCGATGAAGGCAAGTCCACCGTGCAACCGGGCGATCAAGTTGGGCTAAGCTTTGATACTAACCAGTTGCATCTATTTGACAGCAGCGGTCTGGCCTATCACGCCGATTAGCCTTTGATACCCGCTGACAAGGTGATCGCCTGCGTGACGCGTCGCTGGAACAACAGATAGGCCAATGCAACCGGAAGTCCTGCAAGAACCGCCGCGGACAGCTGGCTGGCATAGGAGATGCCAAAGGTGTCATTCACTTGCGTGATACCTACCGTAATTGTCATCATGTTGGTCCGAGTGACGGCCAGGAACGGCCACAGGAAAGCGTTCCACGACCAGATGAACACAACGATCGAAAGGGCCGTCGTGACGCCCCAGTTCATCGGCATATAGATTTTGAAAAGTATCCGGAATTCGGACGCGTTGTCCATCACCGCAGCTTCGCGAAAATCTTTGGGAACGCTGTCAAAGAACTGTTTGTAAACAATAATGACGACCGGATGGATCAGTTGCGGCAGAATTATTCCTGCCCAACTGTTGAGCATTCCCATATTCGCTATCAGGACGAAGTGATTGATGATCAACGTTTGTGTCGGCACCATAAAGCTGGCAAGGATCAACAGGTATAGCGCCTTGCGACCCGGAAATTGTAATTGCGATAGCGCATAGCCACACAGCATCGATGTCGACACAGTTAGGATGGTGATCCCGGCTGCCGTTGCTATGGAATTAATGTACCAGCGGCCAATCTCAGTTTCCGTCAGCGCGAAAATGTAATGTTCAAACGTGAACGTGTCGGGCCATAATTCGATGTATGGGCGTACGACTTCGTTCTCGGGCTTCAGCGATGAAACGATGCCCCAATAAAGTGGGAACGCCCACAGCACAGCCAGAAAGACAGTAAGCAACGTGATTGACAGGCCGATCAGGTTCCAGCGGCCTGCGTTAGCGGCGGTCATTTATCGTCCCCTTTTCCGCTGTTCCCGGCCAGCCGAAGCAATTGAAATTGCAGCACCGAAACGATGATCACGATGAAGAAAAGTGTCACAGCAATGGCCGCGGCCCTTCCGCCCTGATTGCTGACAAAGGCGCGGGTATAAACGTATTGCACCAACACCATAGTATCGTTGGGTCGACCGCCAAAAGAGAACAAATAGACCTGATCAAATATCTTGAGTTGCAGGATCAATTGGATGGTCAAAACCAACGCGGTCACCGGCCACAAAAGCGGCCAAGTTATTTTGCGAAATGTGTTCCAGCGCCCAGCGTTATCCAGCGCAGCCGCCTCGTAAATTTCGACCGGAATGGCGCGCAATCCGGCCAGAAACAGCAAAATGGAAAATCCAGCCGTCCACCAGATCGTCACGAACGCGACCGCTGGCATGAACCATGTCGTGGTTTTGAAAACGGGAATTCGGGGGATAGAGAACCAGTCCAGAACATGCATCGCCACCCCGAACTGAAAGTTCAGCGTCCAGTCCCACAAACGGTACACAACCGAGACCGGCAAAATGTAGGGCAGGAAAAACAACGCCAAAACCAGCGCCTGAAGCCGACCGGAAAGTCGGTTTACGCCCAAGGCGATCAAAAGCGCCACGATGGTGCCCGGCACCACCGACAGAATAACGAAATAGGTAGTGTTCCAAAGGGCGGTGTTGAACCGCCGCTCGCCCGGCAAGCGGGTGTAATTATCAAGGCCGACAAATTCACCGGGACCAATCAGCGGCGCGTCGGTTACGGACAGCAGCAACATTTTTATGGTGGGGTAAACAAAAACCAGTCCGTAAACTGCGCAGAAAGGTGCGATCAGCACCAGCGCGACTAATATTTCACTGCGCGAATTTCTTAGCATCACCCACCCCGACAGACATCATTCGGGCCGCACGCAAGCGCGGCCCGAAGAGTTGATCTTACATATCGTTCAATTCGTCCTTGATGTCAGCCACAGCGTCGGCTGGATCCATCTCGCCGTTCAGAGTTGGAACGAAATATGTGGACATCACATCGAACATCGGCCCCGCGACACCCGCAAATACGGATTTCGGATCAAAGATCATATTCGCGGTCAAAGGCGAATACGTCGCGTTGGGTTCCATGGCCTTGTATTCAGCCGAGTTTGTCACCGGTGCGTAGGCCGGGATGTGGCCCGCAGTAGCCCAGAACAACGAGTTCTTGTCGACCCAGCTCATGACTTCCAAAACGGCCGCGCGTTTTTCTGCCGTCATTTCCTTGCCGGCATTTGCAGGGATCGCGAACGAATGGCTGTCAGCATATGTTGATGGGTGATCAAATATCACCGGCAGCTCAACTGCGCCCCATTCAAACAGATTTCCGGCCGCGTGCTGGTCGGTCATAGTTGGAACTTCCCAAACGCCGTTGATCATCATCGCAGCTTCGCCGCTGGTGAAAAGAGCAACGGTGGCAGGATAATCGGTATAGGTCGACTGCAAACCAGCATTGGTCCATTCCGCCAGTACGCCCAGGGCATTCTCCAGCTTGTCGCCGTTGTCACCCGTCAGGAATTCGCCATCAGTCATCAGCTCGCCATCCTGCTGACCCATCAACGAATAGATCGTCCGGAACATAAAGTTGCCGTCCCCCGTAACTGAACCAAGTGGGAACTTGATCGAACCGGAATCCTTGAGCGCCTGAAGGGTTGCAGTAAAGCCCTCGCGGCTGTCCATGCCCTTGGGTGTGCCATCGTCGTTCAGCAGACCAGCAGCACTCAGAACGTCTTTGTTGTAATAAAGAACAATCGGGTGGGTATCGAGCGGCACAGCATACTGTTTGCTGTCAATTGTTACAGCGTCCCAAGTTGCCTCGGCAAAGTCGCCCTGTCCCATCCCCATTGCGGACCAGTCATCGGTTGTGATTTCCTGAAGGATGCCCTGTGACACCGCCAAAGGAATACGGCTGGCGTGATACGTCATGACGTCGGGGGCTTCGCCGACAGCGGCAGAGGTCTGAACCTTGGTATAGAACGGAACGCCCCATTCCAGCGTTGTGGCGTCAATCGTGATTTCGCCATCGTGCGCGGCGTTGAAATCCGAAATCAGTTGCTTCATCCGGACGCCGTCGCCGCCGCCCAAAAAGTCCCACCAGAGAACTGTTTCTGCGGACTGGGCCACAGAGACGGTCAGTCCGAGGGCTGCCAGTGCTCCAGCCCCGATCTTAAGAATATTCCTCATTTGTCTTCCTCCCAATGTACAACTTATTGTTGCGGTCTTACTCAAAGTCACAGCAATCGCCGATTCGATCAACGAATTTAATGATACATACCCGAATGTTCGGTATGCCGGGCGCAATTACAGGCTGACCCGAACCATCGAATAGGAATACGGCGGCACTTTTACGGTCAGCTTGCCGTTTGCCAACGAAGCCCCTTTGCCGGGTCTTGGTTCCACGTTGTGGGGCTTGTCGGCGGTATTCACCGCCTCTAGATCATCATGCTGGATCAGGGTGTGGTCAACAGATTTTGCCGCCCCGAACCCTTCCAGCACCATATCGGTTTCAATCTCTTCGGTGCCGTGCCGGTTGACGATAAAGAACGTCAACGTGCCTGCATCGGCATCGTGCACGCCTGACACATCAAGATATTTCACGCCGGACGCGACACTGGCATCATAGGTCGGACTGTCGACCGACAGTTGCATGGCAGTGCCGCGCCCGTGCCGGGAGGCTAGCATGAATGGGTAGAAAATCGTCTGCCGCCACGCCCCACCCCCGGGAGCAGTCATGATCGGCGCAATGACGTTCACAAGCTGTGCGATACAGGCGATTTTCACCACGTCAGAGCGGCGAATAAAGGTATTTAGGATACAGCCAACCTGCAACACATCCTCAAAATTATAGATGTCCTCGAGCAGCACCGGTGCATGGGGCCAACCCCAGTTTTTCATTCGTTCCTGATCGGCCTCGCGTTCGTGGTACCATACGTTCCATTCATCAAAGCTGATGGTGACGTTGCGTTTGGACCGTTTCTTGGCTTTCACATAATCGATGATGCCGCTGACTGTGCCAATGTAAGCGTCCAGTTTTTCCGATAGGGCCAGAAATTCTGCGGTGTTCTTCTCATAATTCTCAAAATACATGTGCAGGCTGATGTGATCGACCTGATCATACGTCGCGTCCAGCACCGTGGATTCCCACTGCGGATAGGTGGGCATATTCGAGTGCGAAGAGCCGCAAACGACCAGTTCCAGACTGTTATCGAACGCGCGGATCGCCTTGGCCGTTTCGTTGGCTAGATGGCCGTACTCGACGGCCGATTTGTGTCCAACTTGCCAGGGTCCGTCCATCTCATTTCCAAGACACCAAAGCTTGACATCCCACGGATCGGCGCGCCCATTAGACTTGCGCAGATCCGACCAATAGCTGCCGCCGGGGTGATTGACGTATTCAACAAAATTACGCGCCGCATCCAGATCCCGCGATCCAAGATTCACCGCCAACATCATTTCCGTACCGGCGGCTTCGGCCCAGTCGGCAAATTCGTGGATGCCAACATGATTGCTTTCTGACGTGTGCCACGCCAGATCAAGCCGCGTTGGCCGGTCTTTCTTTGGGCCAATCCCGTCTTCCCAATTGTAGGCAGACACAAAGTTACCGCCCGGATAGCGACAGATCGGGGTATCAATTTCTTTCACCAGATCTATCACATCCTGCCGCATGCCGTTGGCGTCGGCGGTCGGGTGATCTGGCTCATATATGCCGGTATAAACCGCACGGCCAAGATGCTCGAGGAACGAGCCATAAAGGCGTTTATCTATTTCTGAAATTGAATAACGCTCGTGCGCTGTGACGCGTGCTTTCATGGTGCCCCCTGGAAACGACAACACTAACTATCAGAAAGTTAGGTTTAAACCCATTTAGTCGTTACAGTAAGAAACAGCATCGATCCTAACGTCAAGTATTAATATTATTACCGCGTCATGATCCGCATGATTATGTCCTGATCGTAATTCCCAAAGCCCTTCCCAAAGACGTTGATCCCGCCGGGATGTCCTGCGTCTTCGTTCACGCCAATCCGCATCCGAATCGAACGGTGTTCATCGATACTCAGTTCCTTGAGCGTGGTGTCAGACACTTTGACGCCATCCACAAACGACCCAGTGCCGTTGACCAGCCATGTCTTCATCTTGCCGTATTGGGACCCGGACAGTTTCCACCAGCCTGGCGTATAAACCCCCCGTTTGTCGCCGAAATCCCCGGGTGAGGTCCAAGTGGCGACGGGGTTGCCGTTAATCTCCATCGTAATGTCAGAGGGCCAGTCGGCACTGGTTCCGGGCACCTCAGAACTGAGTTCCATTGAAAATTCCAGCGCTTCAATCGACGCGTTCTTGAGCTTGGCGTTATTAGGAAACTGGTATTCGACGAAGCCACGTGTAAACCACAACAAACCCGCCTTCATGCGATCTGGTTCAAGAAAGGTTTCCGGCACGTCCAACAGGCCGACAATCCCGTCGTTGGAACACAAACCGCATGGCGCTGATACTTCGCATCGCGTGTAAAGTCCTAACGGCATCGACACTTCGATCGAATCTTTGTCGGCCGCTTTGGTTCCGTCTTTGAAGGCCACCAGAATTTCCGAGAACGTCGAATGGCATATCTTCTGGCTGCCTTTGCGCGCCTTTTGCGATTTGGTTTCGACCAGCCCGGCGTCCTCCAATATCTGCATGTTTGACGAAACAGTAGACTGAGGTAAACTAAGTTCCGCAGCGATTTCATTAACGTTTTTCGGACCAAGGGTATTCAGGTGCCGCAGGATTTTTACACGCACAGCGCTTGCCAGGCCCTTGATCACGTCAAGCCGCTCTTCTGGGTCCACGACGAGGAAATTATGTGACATTTGGCGGGGTCCTTGGCGTCAAGAAATCAGTGTAATCGGGTGTGTATCAGGAAGTTCGGTACAAAAAAACCCCAAGTTGATGCGACGCACTGTCCAGTTTGGATATTACTGTTTCCCCATATTCAGCGTTAAGATCCGTGAAGCGAAATCTGTTGCATTGCCTCGCGTATGCAATGGCGAATACCTGCCACAGATGCGCACGCGCGGCGCAAGTGTTCGACTTAAAGAGCCTAGACGGATCTGCAGCCAGGCCACTATCTGCACCACCGCAGCGCGATCACTTCCAGTTCGGCGAACAGTGACAACCGATCTTTGGTGCGCGCACTCTTCTGCCTTTGCGGATGGCACCCATGGTCACCCTGAATTGCGTCTCACGCCCGCAATCCGCATTGACGGCATTCAGGGGAGCACGTCTTAATTGTATCGCTGCTCATCATTGCCGCCCGCAGACATTGTGACCGCATCGGTCACACGCCGCTGGAACAAAAGATATATTATCGTTACCGGAAGGCCGGCCATGATTGCAGCCGCCACGCCACTGATCCCGTTCGAACTGAGTTGGGCTGTGCTGACTGTGACGTTCATTAGCTCGGGCTTGGTCACTGCCAGAAAGGGCCACAGGAAGGCATTCCAGGCACCAATGAAAACAATGATTGCCAGTGTCAATGTGACCCCCCAGTTCATCGGCAGGTAGATTTTCAGGAATATTTGCCAGTGCTTCGCGCCGTCGAGAAATGCGGCCTCGCCATATTCCTTGGGAATTCCGTCGAAGAATTGCTTGTAAACAATCACCGCTATGGGGGCGATTAATTGGGGCAAAATCACGCCGAGCCAAGTATTAAGAAGACCCCATTGGTAGATCAGAAAGAAATGGTTCACGATCAGCGCTTGCACCGGAATCATGAAACTGCCGAGAATGACGATCCACAGCAGTTTTCTCCCGGTAAACTCTATCTGCGAAATCGCGTAACCACAGGCAGACGATATCGCAAGAACTATGGCCGTGACGCCGCCAGAAGTTACGAGCGAGTTAAGATACCAACGTCCCAGATCGGTTTCGAACAACACGTAGCCATATGTGCGGAAAAATCCGCCCGTGGCTCCTGCTGGCGCCGCCGTGGAGAGCAGTGCCCAGAAGATGGGGAAGGCCCATACCACTATCAAAACCAGGGTCGCGACCGAAACCGCCATCCCACCCACGTCCAACCGTTTCAACCAGACCGCGTTCATTTCGCTCTCCTTAAGCGAAGCAGTTGGTACTGGAGCACGACAACACTCGCACCAACAACAAACAGGGCGACCGCCACAGTTGAGGCATATCCGGCCTGATTGCGCTGGAATGCGACCGAGTAAATGTAGTGGACGAGCACAGTGCTTGAACGGTTCGGCGCTTGGGCGGCCATCAGATAGACCTGATCAAATACTCTGATCTGTAATATCAGCTGAATTGTCAGCACCAAAACAGTGATGGGCCAAATAAGCGGCCAGGTTAACTTCCGGAACTCTACCCAGCGACTAGCGCCATCAATTTGGGCGGCTTCATAGAGTTCGTGTGGAATCGCGCGCAGGCCAGCAAGAAATATGAGCACACTGAAGCCAACCGTCCACCATATGGTGAGAACCGCCACGGCAGGCATGAACCAAGGGGCACTTCGCCAGACCGGAATCACGGTGCCGTTCGCTGATTGAACAAGACCACCCAGTGGGCCGTTCGCTGTGTTTGTAAGCAACCAGGCAATCGAGGTAACAGTCGAAACCGGCAGGATATAAGGAACAAAAAACACCGACAGGGCAATCGCTTGCCAGTAACCCCTGAGACGCTTGACAACCAGAGCGAGACCAAGGGCGATTAACGTGCCCGGCACAACCGTCAAAGCCACAAGATATAGTGTATTCAAGAGCGCGGCGCGGAAATTCCTGTCTCGGAACAGCTTGCCGTAGTTTTCTAGTCCGACCCATTCACCAGTTTTGGTCAGCGCGCCATCGGTGAAGCTGATAGCCAGCATTTGCAGCGAGGGGTAGATGAAAAGCGCGAGGTAGACGATCACGAAAGGCACAACAAGCGGCAAAGCAGCTAGGTTCTCTTTGCGATTTCGCTGTCTGTCCATATTGGTTTTGTCTCCCGGCACGTCGAAATTTGTCAATGTTCAATTCATTTTTTCTGGCAGGTCAGCAAGCAATGATCTGGCCCACCTGAGTGGCCCAGTTTGTACGCCAATGGCATTGGCAGATTAAACTTGTGTGGTCGCCTCTCCCGCTCCAATTTTTTAACAAATTGAGCAAATCTTTGTTTAATTGGCTTTCGCCAAACATAGAGTTTCCAAAATTCTCCTTACCAGACGTGAGTATTTTTCACAGCAACACGGAAAAACCGACGCTGCAATCCATCCCGGCATCGCCGCGATGAGCCTAGGCCCGTCATCAAACTTGGCTCCATCGAAGGTAGGGATCGTCCGCATTACAGTCATTCGGTGACTAACATGTTGTGCCTGCGATCAATGTCCGCTCCAGGGAAGCCGCAGCGCAGCATGTCGAGTTACGGTCAATGTCCGGATTGGGCCGCAAGTCACCTGGACCCATACCATAATGTTCGGCAATGGGTCATTCCCTGTGGTGCAAGCCAACATCTGTTCTGGCCCCACAGCGGACGACTCTGTAGCAATTGGTAAATCGGTGATGCGGTCGCTTTTTAATTTCCAAGGAATGAGGCTTGGCACGCGTCTCACTTCAATAGGCTTGGGCAAGCAGCTTCCAACGCCATCCTAAAACGAATGAGGTTTGAAATGACAAAGGCGGCAAAGTTCTGGACTTTGACAGTGGGCGTAATTCTTTTCTGCTTCGGGGGGATGGCTTCTGCAGAGCCTTTGGCAGGAAGTGAATGGAAACCGATCGAGATGGACGGGACAGTTCTTGAGCAGGCAACAGACGCGTTCGTCCGCTTCGAACTGGATGGAAACATTGTAGGTAACGGTGGATGCAACTCACTCCGAGGCCGTTACGTGACAAACGAAGATGCGATCCTGTTCGGCCCCATTGCCTCCACCATGATGGCTTGCGAGGACGACATCTCCCGCATTGAATTCGGATTTCTCCAAGCATTGGCTAAGGCGCGCAGATATTCGCGTCAGGACACGATTTTGGAACTCGTCGATGCGGAAGGAAATTTCATCGTACGACTACAGCAAACCGATGCCGATTGATGAACCGGCTTTGGTTCTTACAAAGGGTACTCGATCATCCCGTTTTCGGAGAAAATGTTGTAGGGACTGCGCGAAATCTCGGTGCCATTAACCGAGCGATAGAGTTGCTCTGAGTAATTTTGCGGGGCGTTGTCACATTAACTTTTCTAAGTCGAAATATCGAAGTTTCTGAAAATTCGCTTTGCTGGATTTCAACGACTTACGAGATTTCAAGTCCCATCAAGAAGACGAAATCTGCCGATAACTGAGTTAATGTGACAACACCGAACAAAGTCGACATTTGCCAACAAGGGGTCCAAAAAATTGGACTCACTCAATCAGACAGCTGCTTGAGCGCAAAAACACGATGCGCCGACCCTGCCATCTGCACGCGCTTCGGCAAGCGTCAGTTTCTGTGCGATCAATCGGCCCTCGACGCTTTGCCCTGCACCCCGCGCGATCAAGCAGTCGTTTAGCCCGCGCAGGCTCCAAACGTTGTCCGGGTGAGCCTTGTTGCACGGAGCCCCACTCGGCTGATATCGGTCACGGCTTACTATCTTGAGGATGCTGTATATGCCGCACAAGTTCAACGCTGATCGGCGTGACAAAACTCCGAAGCAAAAGCAGCGGGTGACCAACTGGTCTGAATACAACGAGGGCCAGCGACAGCGCGGGGATCTGACGGTCTGGATCACCGACGACGCGCTTGATCTGTGGGCGGCTCCACGTCGAACAACCCCTGGTGGTCAGCCATATTACTCTGATCTGGCAATCGAGCTTTGCCTGACACTGGGCATGGTCTTCAAGCAACCGCTGCGGCAGACCCAAGGCTTGATGCGCTCAATCGCGACGCTGCTGGGAGTGGAGATTACAGTGCCTGATTTTTCCACGTTGTCGCGCCGGAGTAACGGTTTGATATTGCGACCAAGACCAAGGACAGACAACCAAGTTTCAATACAATTGGTGGTAGATAGCACTGGCCTGAAGTTCTTCGGCGAGGGCGCATGGCTTGAGGAGAAGCATAAAACCAACGCGAAACGCAAAAGTTGGCGCAAGTTACACCTTGGTCTCGATCTTGTTAGCGGTGAGATCGTCTGCTCTGGTCTAACCACGGATGACATTGGAGATCCGACTGCCCTGCCGGGGTTGCTGGATCAAGTCAATGGACCAGCTGACCTGTTTCTGGCGGACGGTGCGTATGACGGTAATCCAACATCTGTTTTGCTTGCGGCTCGGTTTGGGTCGATGATCGAGGTCATAATTCCGCCTCCCAAGAACGCAGCATTCAGTCCGAACGCGGCGCAGCATCCGACGCGCGACCGCCATATCGCCGAGATTGAAAGCAAGGGGCGCATAGCATGGCAGAAGTCATCGGGCTACAATCAGCGGAGCCGAGGCGAATCCCTAATGGGCCGCTGGAAGACCGTTATCGGGTCAAAGCTCAAGGCGCGCACCTTCAACAATCAGAAAACAGAAGCCAATATTGGCGTCCGCGTGCTCAACCGGATGACCGAACTTGGCTGGCCCAATTTCGAGCGCACCGCCTGAAATCCGTCTCGGGAAGGGCGCGTTCCGCACTTAAGTTGATCTGTGCAACACGGCCTTGTCGGTCAGGGTCATGTGTCGTTTCTCGCTGTCGAAGACCAAACCACAAGTGATCTGGTCAACTATTTTGCGTCAAATGTCATTCGCGGACCCGATGCATTTGTTGAAGTCGCGAAAGGTCACCAGGATTTCGAGGATGCGATGATCCGAAAACTCTTGAGAGAATTGCAGACTTGGAAGATAGGATACTTGGGTACAACACCCTGAGCATACGCTCGAACCTTTAGAACAGATTGGCTGTTGTTTGGTGGGTCACCAACTTGAAAAACAATCAACCGACATTTCCCGAATAGAGCGCCCTTCCTTCCACATTGCTGCCGTTTCGCGCTCTGACCAACACTCTTGGACACGATGTGCCGCGGCTCGGGCCTCCTAAAGCTGCCGCTCACACGACAGAAGTGTTAGGCGCCTTTGTCCGCGTTGCGGCCATTTGGCCCAAGAACATGCTGCACGATGCACGAATGAGCCGGTCTGGCGAAGCTGCGGTGCAGGATCAGATCGACCGACGAGCGGCAGCAATGGGCCATTCATGTTGGTCGGGGCGAGATCGTTTGGCAGGATCGCTGCGATGCGGCTAACGGCAGCAAGGAGCCCTTACTAACCTATGAAATACAATCACCCCTATGTCTGCTTTCGCAAAAAGAACCGAAAGAATTTTCGACTGAATAGAAACTTCTACTTAGATCGACCCGACGCTTTGTCGATGTCTCCTCGGCTCCCTCCACTCTCCGATCAAAATGACGATCAAGCGAACCGTATAGCGTTTGCAAATCGCAAAAGTCTTGGGCATCATTCGGCCAATGGAATTTCTCAGCGTCCACCAAAGCAGCTTCTTGATCGCAATGTCGTGCATTGTCGCACTCGTGGCGGGGTTCACGGGCCTGTCGCTGACGCGTGACTTGGCGCAGAAACCTATGTTCCAAAAGAAAGTATCGGTGGCGCTGGCTGCCATCGCACTTGGCGGGGGCATTTGGTCGATGCATTTCGTCGCCATGTTGGGGCTGCAAATGCCCATCCTGTTCTATTACGATGCGGCCATCACCCTTGTCTCTGCGCTTTTGGCGATCTTGCTTGTTGGGGCGGCGCTGATCCTGATGCACTTCGCCGAACGAAAACCTGCGACTATTACATTGGCAGGGGGCATCGTCGGTGTTGGCATTTTGGTGATGCATTACATTGGTATGGCGGGGCTCGAGATGTGTCGTGCGGTCTACTCCACGACGGGCGTTCTCTTTTCGTCGAGCGTTGCGATTGGCCTGTGCATTTTGGCGTTTTGGATCGCCTATGGGCGCCGTACCAACCGCAACATTGTGCTTGGGACGCTGTGCTTTGCCTTTGCGGTCTGTTCTGTGCATTTCCTTGCGATGGCTGGCACCAATTTTGTGGAAGAGCAAAATTTTGCTGAGTTTGGACCTTCCATGAGCAATGAAACGCTCGCCTTAGGTGTTATCTTTTTCAGCTTCGTCATCTTTGGGGCCTGCCTCTGGGTGAGTGTGACCTATCTTGTCGCGCCCCGCGCTGCGCTCTCACCCCTTCCTGCCTCCACCACAGCGGCTGAACTGCAAGTCCCGTGCGAGCGGGAAGGCCATAAAGTTTTTGTCCGTGCAAGCGACGTGTTGTTTGTCCGCGCGGATGGCCACTACACCCAAGTCTATACCGCAAATGAGAGGTTGTTCTGTGCTTGGCCCGTGACCCAAGCGTCCAGCCGGCTGTTGCCTGTCGGATTCTTGCAGACCCACCGCAGCTATCTCGTCAATCCTGGTCGCATCGCCCGCTTCGAGCGGACAAAGGACAAGGGGCACTGCATCTTTGATGGGGCTGAAACGCCGCGCGCGCCTGTGAGTCGTTCGAAGCTCAAGACGATACAGGATGCACTGGCCGCACGACCGAGCGCAGTTCGTGCATGAATGTGTGCATTTCGTGCAAATTAGCTGTGTTTCATTGAATTTTTAGTGCTGCGGCATGCGGCCGCATGCAGACTGCACATTAATCAAATCAATCGCTTTCAGGGAGGAGTAGCCGATGATTCCAGCGGCATTTGAATATTATAGACCCAAGGACATGGCCGGTGTGCTGTCACTTCTTGAAAAGCATGGCGACGATGCGCGTGTTATGGCTGGCGGTCACAGCCTGATCCCGATGATGAAGTTGCGCATGGCCGATGTGCCGCATCTGATAGACCTGCAGGATGTGGGCGGCATGTCCGACATCGAGATTAGCGGCGACAGCATCAAGATCGGTGCCCTAGTGACCCAAACGAAAATCATTGATCACGCGGGTCTGGCAGAGGCAGCTCCGATTCTGAGCGAAGCAGCGTTGCAAATTGCCGACCCTCAGGTGCGCTACATGGGCACTGTCGGTGGCAACGTCGCCAATGGCGATCCGGGCAATGATATGCCCGGTTTGATGCAGTGTCTGAACGCAATCTTTACTGTGATCGGCACCGATGGCGAGCGTCAGATTGCTGCGCGTGATTTCTATGAGGGGGCCTATGCGACAGCGCGCGAGGATGACGAGGTTCTGACAGCTGTCATAATCCCAATGCCCAAAGGCGGCTATGCTTACGAAAAGCAGAAGCGCAAGATTGGCGACTATGCGACCGCTGCTGCGGCTGTGCAGATTGTCAGCGGGGGTGGCGCTTGTGTGTCCGCCTCTATCGCAATGACAAACCTGAGCGACGTGCCAGTCTTTTCCGCAGACGCAGGTGCCGCACTTGTTGGCACGTCAGTGGACGAAGCCGCGCTGAAAGCTGCGGTAACAGCCATGTTGGGCGACATCGACCCGACCGAAGACAACCGCGGCCCTGTCGCATTCAAGAATCATGTGGCGGGCATCATTCTGCGCCGTGCCATCGCACGCGCTTGGTCGCGGGCATAGGGAGGAACATCATGTCAAAGAAGATGCACGTCAAACTGAAGGTGAACGGCAAGGAGGAAGAATTCCTCGCCGAACCACGCGAGCTCTTGATTTATACGCTGCGCGAGCGGCTGAATATCACGGGTCCACACATCGGCTGTGAAACCTCCCACTGCGGGGCTTGCACGGTCACCATCGACGGGAAGTCGGTCAAATCCTGCACCATGTTCGCTGTACAGGCCGAAGGTTCAGAAATCACCACAATTGAAGGGATCGGCAACCCGGATGATCTGCACCCTTTGCAGACTGCCTTCAAAGAACACCACGGGTTGCAGTGCGGCTATTGCACCCCCGGTATGATTACCCGTGCCACCAAACTGTTGGAAGAAACCCCGAACCCGACTGAGGAAGAAATCCGCTTTGGCATGGCCGGCAACCTTTGCCGCTGCACGGGCTATCAGAACATTGTGAAATCCATTCAGGCCGCCGCGGCTGAGATGAATGCAGCCAAGGAGGCCGCAGAATGAAAGACGAAGTCACCCGCGAAGAACGCGTCGATAATCTCAAAGGCTTGGGCTGTTCGCGCAAGCGCGTCGAAGATGCCCGTTTTACCCAAGGCAAGGGCAACTATGTTGATGACATCAAGCTGGACGGTATGTTGTTTGGCGATTTTGTGCGCTCTCCCTATGCGCATGCTCGGATCAAGAGCGTCAACAGCGAACCCGCTCTAAAGGTCCCCGGCGTTTTGGCCGTTCTGACGGCGGACGATCTGCGCCCTCTTGGTCTTCACTGGATGCCCACACTGGCTGGCGACAAGCAGATGGTTCTTGCAGATGGTAAAGTGCTGTTCCAAGGTCAGGAAGTCGCCTTTGTCGTTGCCGAAGATCGCTACGCCGCCGCTGACGGCATCGAGGCGGTCGAGGTCGAGTATGAAGAACTGCCCGTCCTCGTGAACCCACATGAAGCGCTGAAATCAGACGTGGTTCTGCGCGAGGATTTGGTGGCTGAAGACGGCTCTTTGCCTGATGGCGCCCACGGCCCGCGCAAACATCACAACCACATCTTTACTTGGGAAGCTGGCGACCGCGAGCCGACCGAAGAAGTTCTAGCCAACGCCGATGTCGTGGTCGAGCAAGAGATGTACTACCACCGCACCCATCCATGCCCGCTGGAAACCTGCGGCTGTGTGGCCTCCATGGACAAGGTCAACGGCAAGCTAACACTTTGGGGTACGTTCCAAGCGCCCCACGCGATCCGTACCGTGGTCTCGCTGATCTCGGGCATTGAAGAGCACAACATCCGTGTTGTCAGCCCTGATATTGGCGGCGGCTTTGGCAACAAGGTTGGTGCCTATCCGGGTTATGTTTGTTCTGTGGTGGCCTCAATCGTGACCGGCAAGCCTGTCAAATGGATCGAAGACCGCATGGACAATCTGATGACCACCGCATTCGCGCGTGATTATCATATGACCGGCAAAATCTCGGCCACCAAAGAGGGTAAGATCACTGCGCTGAAATGCAACGTAGTTGCCGACCACGGCGGTTTTGACGCCTGCGCCGATCCGACCAAGTTCCCGGCTGGGTTTATGAACATCTGCACCGGGTCCTATGACATCCCGACCGCATTCCTTGAGGTCGACGGTGTCTACACCAACAAGGCCCCCGGTGGCGTTAGCTACCGCTGTTCGTTCCGTGTGACCGAGGCGGTGTATCTGATCGAACGGATGATCGAGGTTCTGGCGATTGAGCTGAATATGGACGCGGCAGAACTACGCCGGATCAATTTCATCAAGAAAGAACAGTTCCCTTATAAGGCCGCGCTTGGCTGGGAATACGACTCTGGTGATTATCACACCGCTTGGGACAAGGCACTCAAGACTGTCGATTATGCGGGTCTGCGCGCTGAGCAAGCGCAACGTGTCGCGGACTTTAAAGCCGGCAAGACCCGCTCGATCATGGGCATCGGTCTGTCGTTCTTCACCGAGATCGTCGGCGCAGGTCCGGTCAAGAACTGTGACATTCTGGGCCTTGGCATGTTCGACAGCTGCGAAATCCGGATTCACCCGACGGGCTCTGCGATTGCGCGTCTTGGCACGATTTCTCAAGGTCAAGGTCACGCGACAACATTCGCGCAAATCCTTGCGTCCGAGATTGGTCTGCCTGCGGACAGCATCACGATTGAGGAAGGCGATACTGACACCGCGCCTTATGGTTTGGGAACCTATGGATCGCGGTCCACACCCGTTGCGGGTGCGGCAACGGC
Organism: uncultured Boseongicola sp.; assembly: GCA_905479635.1. Classification (GTDB taxonomy): domain Bacteria; phylum Pseudomonadota; class Alphaproteobacteria; order Rhodobacterales; family Rhodobacteraceae; genus Boseongicola. Next base: position 22,486 of record CAJQNG010000123.1, read on the forward strand.
GATGGCTGGTCGTAAAATTCGGGCCAAGGCCCAAATGATTGCGGCTTACCTGCTTGAAGTTCACGACAACGATGTGGAATTCGATGTGGATCGGTTTGTTGTCAAAGGCGCACCTGAAAAGTTCAAGACGATGAAGGAAATCGCCTTTGCTGCCTACAATCAGGCGATCCCCGGACTTGAGCCGGGTCTGGAAGCGGTCAGCTACTACGATCCGCCCAACATGACCTATCCGTTCGGGGCTTACGTCTGCGTCATGGACATCGATGTGGACACCGGCGTCACCGACATCCGCCGCTTCTATGCGCTGGATGACTGCGGCACACGGATCAACCCGATGATCATCGAAGGCCAAGTGCATGGCGGTTTGACCGAAGCGCTGGCCGTCGCCTTGGGGCAAGAGATTGCCTATGACAAGCAGGGTAACGTCAAGACAGGCACGCTGATGGACTTCTTCCTGCCAACCGCATGGGAAGTTCCGAATTACGAGACCGACTTCACCGTGACCCCAAGCCCGCATCACCCGATTGGGGCCAAGGGCGTGGGCGAGAGCCCGCATGTGGGCGGTGTGCCTTGTTTTTCAAACGCGGTGCAGGATGCGTTCCGCCCGTTTGGCAACAAGCACACCAATATGCCGCATGATCACTGGCGGATTTGGCAGATGGCCAGCAAGCTTGGCATGCACGACTAAAGCAACAGGTAAGGTGGGCAATATTGCCCACCTTACGGGGAACAGCATGACTTGGACTGACTTGAAATCTGCACTTGCGGGCGAGGGCTATGTGGCCTCTGATGACTTGGCTGTTGCCCTACAATTGGCGCTATCACTTGGGCGCCCCTTGCTGCTGGAAGGGGCCGCTGGCGTCGGAAAGACCGAGATCGCGCGCACATTGTCGGTGGTCAAAGACACCAAGCTTTTGCGCCTGCAATGCTATGAGGGGCTGGATGCCGCCCAAGCCATTTATGAATGGAACTATCAACGCCAGCTTCTGAGCATTCGGGCCGCTGCCGAAGATGGAGAGACAGGCAAAGCTGTCGAAGACCGCATCTTTTCACGGGACTTTCTGCTGGAACGGCCACTGTTGGCTGCGATCACGCAAGATGTTGCCCCGGTGCTGTTGATTGATGAAATCGACCGTGCGGATGAAGAATTCGAAGCCTATTTGCTGGAAATCTTGTCCGACTTTCAGATCTCGATCCCCGAACTGGGTACGATCAAGGCCACCACACGGCCGATTGTGATCTTAACATCAAACGGGACTCGCGACCTTTCAGACGCGCTGCGCCGCCGCTGTCTTTATACCTATGTAGAATACCCCGACCGGGCAACAGAACTGGCAATTCTCAAAGCTCGCTGCCCCGAGGTTGAGGCGCGGCTTGGTGAACAGATCGTTGGATTTGTGCAGAAGTTGCGCGAAGAAGAACTCGAAAAGACCCCCGGCATCGCAGAAATGCTGGATTTTGCAGCTGCATTGATGGGTCTGGGCATCGCCGATCTCACAGAAAACCCCGCTGTTTTGCAAGCCACACTCACGACCCTGCTGAAAACCCAAAGCGATCAAGCCCAGATCACCATCGAGATCGCGGGCCGTATCGCAGGCAAAGCCGCATGAGCCGTGTGACGAAATTCGCAGGCCGCGATCCGGGGCCAGCAGCGCGGGTTGCTGGTTTCATTGCACATCTGCGCGAGAACGGCTTACGTCTTGGCGTGGCCGAGGCTGATCTGGCCCTCGCTGCCCTTAGCGAAGTTGATGCTATCCGCCCCGATGACAGCCGCCGCGCGTTGCGGGCGGTTTGCACGGGGTGCCGCGAAGAATCCGAGCGGTTCGATGATCTTTTCAACAGCTATTGGATGGACATGGGACGGGTAAAACCGAAAATCGCCCCGACCGAATCCAGCCCAACAAGCGACAACGTCCATTCGTCGCGCGACGCCAAGGGTGAAGATGTCGGGGCCTCTGGTTCCAGCACCGCGCCCGACGATCAAGGCGGTGAAGCGGACAGTGATGGGACCGGCAAACTGATTGCGACAGACCAACCCAACCTTGCCCAAAAAGACCTGCGCGAGATGATCCGCCCTGAAGAAATTGCCCAAGCTGAAGAGGTCGCCCGCCGATTGGGGGCCGCATTGCGCGACAAACGTTCGCGCCGCCGGATTGCCGCGCGCAAGGGCGACCGCCTGCATTTTCGCAAGACAATCCGGCAGAGCTTGGCCACCGGTGGCGAACCGCTCCGCTTGCTGCGCAAGAAGCGCCCGGACCGGACCCCCAAGATGGTGGCACTTTGCGATGTATCGGGCTCTATGTCTGTTTATGCGCAGGTGTTTCTGTCCTTCCTGGCGGGTTTGATGCGCGCTGATACTGCTGCTGACGCTTATCTTTTTCACACTCGCCTTGTGCGCATCACCGAGGCTTTGCGCGACAAGAATACAATGCGCTCTATTGGTCGAATGTCATTAATGGCTGATGGCTTTGGCGGGGGATCCAAGATCGGGCAGTCTTTGATGCGCTTTGCTGACACATATGCTAAACGCTTTGTCGATGGGCGCAGCGTCGTGCTGATCCTATCGGATGGCTACGACACGGAAGACCCGGCAATGATTGCGGACGCACTTGCGAAACTCAAGAAACGTGGCTGCAAGGTGATCTGGATGAACCCTTTGAAAGGTTGGAAAGACTACGCTCCGGTCGCAGATGGTATGGCTGCGGCCTTACCCCATTTGGACCTGTTCGCTGCGGCCAGTACGTTGGGCGATCTGGCCGCACTTGAAGCAGAGCTGGCCGCGCTATGACCCCAGCCGAAGTCCTCTCAGACGCATTGGCCGAAGCCGCGCAAGCGCTGCGGGACGGGGGCGAACCTTTTGCCTTTGCGACCATCGTACGTACTGCTGGATCTACCGCAGCCAAACCCGGCGCGAAGGCGTTGCTTAGTGTGGATGGGACAATACTGAACGGTTGGTTGGGCGGCGGTTGCACCCGAGGTGCCGTAAAGCGCGCCGCGATGCAGGCGTTACAGGATGGCACCCCGCAACTTGTGTCTGTCGCACCCGAAGATTTACTGGCTGAAAAAGGCGTGGCTGCAGGGGATCAATTGGACGGCACCACGTTTGCCCGTAACGGTTGCCCGTCTCGTGGCACGGTCGACATCTTCATCGAACCTTGCCTGCCGACGCCGCAACTGGTGATCATGGGGACGTCCCCTGTAGCACAAGCCCTGGGCGCGCTCGCTCCCCAATTTTCGTGGTCCGTGGCCTCTGTGCCCCAGGAAGACAGGCCAAACCGGCGAAGCTTTATCGTGATCGCTACCCAAGGACAGGGCGACTTGGATGCATTGAAAGTGGCTTTGGCTGCCAAGGCTGACTATGTGGCCTTCGTTGGAAGCCACCAGAAATATGCGACTCTTGCTGAAAAGCTGGCTAGCGCGGGCTTTGATAAATCCGCGATTGAAAGCGTAAATGCCCCCGCTGGGCTAGATCTGGGGGCCGTGACGCCAGAGGAAATCGCACTTTCGATCCTCGCGCAATTGGTACAGGTCCGACGCGCCGCCGTGACGCAAACCAATGCATGATGTAACAGCGATCATATTGGCCGCTGGACTGTCGCGCCGGATGGGTGTTCGCAACAAACTGCTCTTGCCTATCAGTGGCGTGCCGATGATCCGCCATATGGTGAATGTCTACTCAGCAGTAATTGATGGTCCGGTTCTGGTTGTGACGGGGCATGAAGCCGACGTGGTAGAGGCCGGACTTGAAGGCAGCGCTGCTGTGACGGTCTTTAACGCTGATTATGCGCAAGGCCAGCCGACATCTGTGGCCTGCGGCTTGCGCGGCGCTGGGAACGCGAAGGCGATCTTGATTGGCCTTGGCGATCAACCGCTGTTGTCTGCTGCTGATGTCTCCGCGTTGCTGCTTGCCCATAACCAAGCCGATGTCGGGCGGATCTCTATTCCGAAGTTGGGCGACCAGCGCGGCAATCCAATTGTTGTGCCCGCAGCACTGCGCGTGCAGATTTTGGCGGACCCCAGATCAACCGGTTGCAAAAAATTCACCCGCGAAAATCCCGAACAGGTTCAGTTTCATGCGCTCGCCGCTCCCGGTTTCTATGCAGATATCGACACGCCCGAAGCATACAACGCTTTAGCCGCCATCGTGAAGGAACCCGTATGAAAACGCTGAATCGGATCGCCGCTCATTGGCGTCGTAAGCTGGCCCTAACACCCGAACAGGCCGACCAGTTGGCCGCCATCAAATTCCCCAGTTGCTAAGAAGGACACCCCCATGGAACTTGCCGACGAAATCATCATCAATGCCCCGAAAGAACGCGTCTATGCCGCGCTGAATGACCCTGCGATATTGCAGCAATGCATCCCAGGTTGCCAGGAGCTGATCAAGCATTCTGACACAGAACTGGAGGCGAAGGTCGTTTTGAAGATCGGCCCTGTGAAAGCCAAGTTTAGTGGCAACGTTCAACTTGATACGGCTGGTGCGCCTGATGCCTTCTCGCTTACCGGACAAGGTAATGGTGGCGCTGCGGGCCACGCAAAAGGCGGCGCGGACGTGACACTGACCGCGGATGGTCCAGACAAAACCATTCTGCGATACGAGGCCAAGGCTGAGATCGGTGGCAAGCTGGTCCAATTGGGCAGCCGATTGATCCAAAGCACGGCCAAAAAGCTGGCCGCCAATTTCTTTAAGTCCTTCGCCAATGTGCTCAATGAAGACGTCGCCGCCTAACGCCCTCACCTACGCCGAACACGCGTCGGACATTATCGCCAAAGGGGCCGCTCTGACACGAGCGGCCCAACCCTTTGTGTTGATCACCTCAATGGCGATTGAGGGAGGAGCCGCCCGCGAGGTCGGCTCGCTTGCTTTGGTGGAACAATCCGGCGCAATGACGGGTTATTTGTCGAACGGATGTATCGACCGCGACATTCAGCTTCACGCTCAAGAGGCACTGCAATCCAAGCAAAAGAAGCTGATCCGATATGGGGATGGGTCACGCTTTGGCGACCTCAAACTGCCTTGCGGCGGGGCATTGATGGTCTTGATTGATCCGGCACCTGATACAGATGCAATCCTGCAGGCGGAGGCGCAGTTCGCCGCGCGTCAGCCTGTCACCTTGTCCTTTCACAGCGACGATGAAGCACTCTCAAAGCGGTTCACCTACGCACCGCGCCATCGTTTGGTCCTGGCGGGACGTGGAGCGATCTTTCGACATATGGCCCAGGTTGGGCACGCGATGGGCTTTGATGTGAGGCTCCTTTCACCAGATGCCGAAGACCTTGCTGCGATTGGCCATCTGTCCAGCGCTGCATCAATTCATCTGACCACCCCAAATGCGACCCCCATGCTGGACATGCTGGATGCGCATACTGCGTTCCTGACCCTGTTTCACGATCACGACTGGGAACCGAGCTTGCTGCGCGCAGCAATCGAAACCCCTGCGCATTTCATCGGAAGTCTCGGAAGCCGCCGCACCCATGATATGCGCTGTGAAACGCTTCGCCAAATGGGAGTCAATGAGGCGTCTTTGGAGCGATTGCACGGCCCCATAGGGTTGGTACCTTCCTTGCGTGATGCATCCTCAATCGCGGCATCCGCACTCGCAGAAATTGTTGCGGCCTTTCAAAACAAGGCTACCCCGTTTGAAGTGTTGTTGAAGTCGGGCAAGTAGATTTTAGGGGCTATGCAGAATGGTCACATTGTCCGCGTCTCGATTGTTGGAAGAGACCGCAGCGAAAGATCAGTTTGAGAATTGCCCGGATCGGTGCATTTGAACGGCCGGTTCCTTGAGAAATGCTGTACTGCCAAAAAAAGCGACGCCGCGAGTGCGAACGTTTGCTACATGGGCAATAGCTGCGCTTGCACAAGGCCGGTCTGTCCGCAGACCGACGTTTCAGCCAACAAAATGCTGCGCTCTGCACGAATGGCCGCAATGACGGGCCGCACTGCAGCAACTTAAAGAGGCGGTGAAAGGCAGCAATGGGCCTTTCATGTTGGTCGGGGCGAGATCGTTTGGCAGGATCGCTGCGATGCGGCTAACGGCAGCAAGGAGCCCAAGGGAGACATTGCGAAACGCTATTTCTTGCAGATGCAGCAATGAATCGACTAAAATCCCTCGCTTCGGACAAAATCTCAATTCGCGCGACGTTTGATTGATATGATGCAGTCTGCGTGTTGGGGGTGAAGTGCTGGCAAATCTCGGCCCAGTACGTCAATTGTTCCGACATGGCGTAACGCTCCAGAGACTGAAACACGCCGATCAATGAGCGATTTGCGCTGTCCGTGGCCACTTGCAACACAATGCCACGGTTGTCCGCCCTCCGATGCTTCAAATTCTGGTAAATTGTGCTGTTCCTGACGGCCGGGGCTTCTCGTTATGTGTTCTTTTTTGAGTGCGGGAGCCGTTGCGGCCGATTGGTGGGACGTTGCCCCCCCCTTTGCGACAGGTTTTTGGGCGGTCGGCTGAGGTTTTGGCCGCGGTACCATAATCGGTTTGGCCAGCGGTGCCTTCGGGGGACTGGTTGAAGGCGTTTTTCCGTTGGTCATGCTTGGGATGAGCGACGGTATCAAGTATGGTGTTCCCTGCGGTGTTTTTGACGGAATAGCTGTTGGTATTTGTGGTGGTATCTGCTGCGGTACCGGAAAGGGGATCGCACCGGTCCCCGTAAAACTGGGTTGTGGAATGGGCTGTACGATAATCGTTGCCGGTACTTTTCCGTAGCCTACAAAGGTCTGCGGAGGATTGGGTTTAATTGTCACAACCGGCAGGCCGAATCCGGTAAAGGAAGGTGCAAGCTGTGGGGTGACTATCGTTACGGGCGATGTCCCCGTGATTACTTGCGGTGGCAGAGGACGCAGCGTGATAGTCGGCTTCCCAGTGCCTGTTATTGTAGGTCCCGGTTGCCCGACGATTGGCGGCACCTGACCAGTACCAGTGATCGTTTGCCCCGGTTGCGGTGTTACCACAATGACCTGAGTAGGTAGCCCACCAGGTGTCTGAGGATTGGTGGGGCCTGTTGCAGGTTTTTGATTGGCAGTTGGCACGCTTGAGGGTGTCTGACTTGGTTGCGTTGAACCCGAGCTTCCACAATTTGAACCACGGTGCGGATTGCCTACGCCGTTACACCATCCATAGTGATTGCCCTTGGCTGAAACCTGTCCGGCTGAAGTTGCGGCAACGACGGACAGGACTACGAAGGATATATAACGTTTCATAGGTTCACCAACTTTTGGAAAGGGCAAGATAGAAGGCAGGGTCGCCGGAGTCTGTCTCGGCTTGACCACCAAGTTTTGCCCACTCCCTGTCTGAAGCATGCTAAATTGACAAAAAGATTGACCGGTAATACACTGTATGTGTTAGAAATACTATATTGAGATATGACACAAATGCCCACAACTCCCTATTCGGTTCGACTTGATGACGAGGTGCGTGAAGCCCTTGAGGCCGAAGCAAAAATTGAAGACCGTCCAGCGGCCCAACTGGCCGCACGCGCTATCAAATC
>CAJQNG010000124.1 GCA_905479635.1 uncultured Boseongicola sp.
AATCCTGCGTCTAAACCAAGGAAGTACAATGCGCCGTCGCTCCAGATCAGATCAAACGGACTAGTGAACGTTTCCATGTCTGTAGCAACGGCTTCGACACGCGGATCGTCGCCGTAGCGCTTTACAACCTGCTCCACAAACGGCACGTGGCTGTCCACAGCTGAGACATGTCCGGCGGGCGCCCGAGCGAGAAGCCCTTCAATATCCGCGCCCGTGCCGCAACCTGCGTCAAGGATGCGTTCAGAACCCCCGGCGCGAATTATCCTTAGAGTAAAATCAAGCGTCTCCCTGTCCCCCGGCCCTTGCCGAGGCAGGCTTTCGTAAATATCAAAGAGCGCGCTCACGAGGCAGAAACACCGTCGCGCAGCAGCTTCCATGTGATCGCGTCCAGTAACGCCTCGAAAGAGGCATCAACTATGTTGGCTGACACACCAACCGTCGCCCATGCGCGGCCCTGATCGTCTGCGAAATCGATGATCACGCGTGTGACCGCTTCGGTGCCACCTTGGGTGATGCGCACGCGAAAGTCAGTCAGACGCATGTCTTCGACTTTGTCCTGAAACGGGCCAAGGTCGGATTTCAATGCCTGCCAAAGCGCGTTCACCGGGCCGTCGTCCTGAATATCCTGCGCGTGTTCGTTCTTGAAGAAACTGGTGCGCGCGCCATCGCGGGTCGACACTGTCACCACGGCTTCGGATTCCACCACGATCTCACCACGCGCATTGCGACGTCGTTCTGTAATGACGCGGTAGCGCTCGACCTCGAAAAAGTCAGGGGCCAGACCCAACTCGCGCCGTGCAAGAAGCTCAAAGCTCGCCTGCGCGCTGTCGTAGGCATACCCGTCGGTCTCTCGCTGCTTCACAGCATCAAGGATCCGCGACAGGGCCGCATCGCCTTTTTCCGCGTCGATGCCCATTTCTGCAAGGCGGCGCAAAAGGTTCGATTGGCCCGCCTGGTTGGACATTGGGACGATGCGTGCATTGCCGACCGTTTCAGGCGCGATGTGTTCGTAGGTGGTGGGATCCTTGACGATGGCGCTGGCGTGAAGGCCTGCCTTGTGCGCGAAAGCGGAGGCTCCGACATAGGGCGCCGCGCGTTGCGGCACGCGGTTGAGAATATCATCCAGCATCCGCGACACGCGCGTAAGCGTCATAAGTGCTTCAGCCGGAACACCAACTTCGTAGCGGCTGGCGTAGGGCTCCTTCAAAAGCAACGTCGGGATCAGCGTAATAAGATTGGCGTTCCCACAGCGTTCGCCGAGACCGTTCAGTGTGCCCTGGATCTGGCGCGCGCCTGCGTCCACGGCCGCGAGCGTGCCGGCCACTGCAGTGCCTGTGTCGTCGTGGGTGTGGATGCCCAGATGGTCGCCGGGGATGCCTGAAGCGATCACTTTTGAAGTGATCTCGCCCATCTCGCTTGGCAACGTGCCACCGTTAGTGTCACATAGGACCACCCAACGCGCGCCCGCATCATAGGCGGCTTTCAGGCAATCCAGCGCATAATCGGGGTTGGCTTTGTAGCCGTCGAAGAAATGCTCTGCATCAAACAAGGCTTCGCGCCCCTGTGCCACGAGATGAGCGATGCTTTCCGAGATGTTGGTGCGGTTTTCTTCAAGCGTGATATTAAGGGCGGTGTCGACATGGAAGTCATGCGTTTTGCCAACGATACAAACCGCTGGCGTGTTGGCATTCAGGACACCCGCAAGAACGTCATCGTTCGCAGCAGACCGCCCTGCCCGTTTGGTCATCCCGAAAGCCGTAAAGGTCGCACGGGTTTGCGGGCGCGTTTCAAAGAACGCGCTGTCAGTCGGGTTTGCGCCGGGCCAGCCGCCCTCGATGTAGTCAAGCCCAAGATCATCAAGCGCCTTGGCGATCTGCGTTTTCTCGTCCGAGGAGAACTGAACGCCTTGCGTTTGCTGGCCGTCGCGCAACGTGGTGTCGAAAAGAAAGAGCCGTTCTCGAGTCATTTCAGGGCCTCCAGTTTGGCAGGATCAAGCGTGGCATTTGACGCGAGGCTCGCTTCTGGTCCCCGTCCCGTTGCCCGAACTGAAATTCCCATTTTTTCAAGACTGTTTTTCAGGTCATCCGCTGCCGCGTAGTCTTTCGCAGCGCGCAGGTCTTCCCACTTGCCAAGAAGGTCAGAGAGAAGGGATTGAGCGTCTTGCAAACCTTCCCCACCGGAGTGCATGACACCGACGACTTGTTCAACTTCTCCGCGGAACCAGTCGACCTCCTCGGCGTCCGGCAAACCAACCAGCCGCATTGCGGCCTTAAGATAGGGCGCACTGAGGCTTTCCATTTCGGACAAGGCCAGATGCGTGTTCAGATCATCGGATAAAGCATCAACAACCCGGTTCGGCACAACTTTTGCCGCGACCACGCCATCGGTTTTGCTGAACCATTTAACAAGCCGCTTGCGGGCCTCGTCGCGCTTCTTCTCGGTCCAGTCCATCGGCTTGCGATAATGCGTCGACAAAAACACAAACCGGATCACTTCTCCTGGCACGCCCTGATCCAGCAAATCGCGCACAGTGAAGAAGTTGCCCAGAGACTTGGACATCTTCTTGCCCTCGACCTGAAGCATCTCGTTGTGCAACCAGACATTGGCAAAGCCATGCCCCATGCAACGCGATTGCGCTATTTCGTTTTCGTGGTGCGGGAATTGCAGGTCATTGCCGCCGCCGTGGATGTCGAAAGACCCGCCCAGCAACTCGTACGCCATTGCCGAACATTCAATATGCCAGCCCGGACGCCCGCGACCCCAAGGGCTATCCCATCCGGGCGTGTCTGCGTCCGACGGCTTCCACAAAACGAAATCCAATGGGTCTTCTTTGTAGGGCGCAACCTCAACCCGCGCGCCCGCGATCATGTCATCGACAGACCGCCCTGAAAGCGCGCCATAGTCTTCATAAGACCGAACCCGGAACAGTACGTGGCCCTCGGCCTCGTAGGCATTGCCCTGGTCGATCAACCCTTGTGTCATTGTGATCATCTGAGCGATCCATTCGGTCGCGCGCGGCATCTTTGACGGAGCAAGCGTGCCAAGGGCCGCCATATCCTCAAGGTACCATGCGATTGTTTCATCCGATCGTGCGCGGATCAGGTCTTCGAGGCTGCCTACGGCGCCAGCCTCTTTGCGCGCTTTCGCAGTTGCGTTGATCTTGTCGTCCACGTCGGTGAAGTTGCGCACATAGGTGACATGATCGGCCCCGTAGACGTGTCTCAGCAACCTAAACAAAACGTCGAACACCACAACAGGGCGTGCATTGCCAAGATGCGCGCGGTCATAGACCGTCGGCCCACAGACATACATCCGCACATTCCTATCATCGATGGGCGTGAATGGCGCTTTTCGGCGCGTGGCCGTGTTGTGAAGCGTGATCTTAGTCATAAGCAAAAGTCCTTAGGGCGTGAAACGATCCCGCGCGGGCTTTAGCAAGGTCATGATGGATAGAAAAGGGACCAGTCCGCGCGACGGATGTCAGGCGATAATAATACACTCAATGAGGAAACGGGTCCTTGTCATGAAAGGATGTATAGGCGGAAGGTCCGCTATTTGCAAAGATTTTCAAGACGTCCATTTGGCCTTTGGGTGGTTGGGGCGTGGCCAAACACGCTAGCGCACGCTCCCCGAGGTATTTTTGAAAGTGTAAGGACGCCGGTCGTCACGAAAATTGAAGGCGGCGTTAAAGAGCTTTCATTTGACTTTTCCGTCGTGGATCTGCCCATTCGGGACATGAGACTTTCAACACGCATCACAGGGCTGACCGGAGGGGGATCCGACGGTTGGGACATCTTGCGCAAATCACGCGCCATGAAGGCAAACGGTCACGAT
>CAJQNG010000125.1 GCA_905479635.1 uncultured Boseongicola sp.
TCGGGCTTATCACAATGCTGAGGCTATTGAACCGAGGCGCAGCCTGACGCCATGTCTCCGCTTACGCGCCTCTATCTTGCATTTTCACAAGTTTCGGGGCCTATTTGGTGGCTTTTCCACCGTAGAAGGTTGAAAAAAGGCAAGGAGGATCCCAAGCGTCTTCCTGAAAAATACGGTTTTTCGGCACTTGAACGACCTGGCGGGCAAGTGCTTTGGTTCCATGCACTGTCAGTCGGAGAAAGTCTGGCGTTACTTCCTCTGGTCGACCGTGCGCTTGCCAATGACGAAGCCGCAACCGTTGTGTTAACGACGTCGACGATCACTTCTGTCGCAGCCCTTGAGAAAGCCGGGCTGCCCGATCGGGCTGTCCACGTTCTGTTGCCAATTGATACCGTGCAGGCGGTTCGTCGTTTTCTCGATCACTGGCGTCCAACCGTTGCCGTTTTTGCCGAGTTGGACTTCTGGCCGCGGCTGATGTTTGAAACCCACCGTCGCCACATCCCGATGATCCTTGTGAACAGTCGAATGTCTGCCGCAAGTTTTGCAAGTCGTGACAAACTTCACGGCATGATGCGCGATATTCTCGGGCTATTTGATCGTCTTTTGATCCAAGATCCTGAGAGTTTCGAGCGCTTCAAATTGCTTGGGGCTGACCCAGAAAGAATGAGTGTCGCTGGTGTTTTGAAAGCAGCGGCGCGGCCCTTGTCTGCGGATCAATCTGAGATTGTAGAATTGAAAGCAAGTATCGGTGATCGCCCGATTTGGCTGGCCGCGGCGACGTGTGATGTTGAAGAGCCCGCAATGATCGCCGCCCATCGAAGAATTATTGAAAACTGGCCGAACGCGCTTCTCATCATTGCGCCCCGATTTCTTGAGAGCGCGGATGCCGTCGAGGCTGCGGCGCGCAGCATATTCCAGAACGTCGCACGCAGAAGTCGGAAAGAACTGCCCGACGCTCAGACGAACGTCTACATAGCGGATACGATTGGTGAAATGGGGCTGTGGTATCGGCTGGCCCCAGTAAGCTTTGTGGGTCATTCGCTTGGCCCGTCCGGAAAGCCTCTGGGCGGGAAGAACCCCTACGAAGCTGCGGCGTTGTCTTCAGTTATCTTGCACGGGCCTGCGGTTGATGATTTTTCAGAGACGTATCAGTCACTTCAAGAGACGTCTGCCGCAATCCTTGTTCACAACGAGGCACAGCTTTCACAAAGCGTTGCACGTCTTTTTGACGCTGAAGAACGCGCCCCGCTTGTTGAGGCCGCGCGCGAGGTTATCAAGGCGCGGCGGGGTGTTCTCGAAACGACGTGGTCCGCAATTTTGCAGGCGCTTTAAGGCTCTATCAACCGTCCGTATCCACCCAAATCGTCACCGGACCGTCGTTGACCAGGGCCACTGCCATGTCAGCGCCGAAGGTGCCGGTTGCGACGGGAATGTTGAGGTCCTTCACGGCGGATACAAACTCCAAATACCGAATTTCACCTTCATCGGGAGGTGCGGCGCTTGAAAATCCCGGTCGATTTCCTCTTCGAGTGTCGGCGGCAAGTGTGAACTGGCTGACGACAAGTGCGCTGCCCCCCACGTCCAAAAGTGAGCGGTTCATGCGTCCGTCATCGTCTCTAAAAATACGGAGCTTGGCAATTTTTGCGGCGAGCTTCTCGGGTGCATTCGGCGGATCACCTGCCATTGCACAGACAAAGATCAACACGCCATCTTCAATTGCGCCAACCACGTCGCCTTCGATGCGAACCTCAGCGCGTGAGACGCGCTGAACGAGGGCTCTCATCCCAATTCAGCGCGTGTCGGAGGGTTCGCACCCGCACGACTTACAGTGACCGCCGCGGCGCGCGCGCCCAGAGAAAGCGCTGCTTCTATTGTATCTGCTTGAAGATTTGCGATCTCGGCCTTGGACAGAACACCAGCGTCAGACAGCGCAGCCAAAAAGCCTGCATTGAAAGTATCACCGGCCCCGACGGTATCGACAACCGCGACTTTGTTTGCCGGAACGCGGACTGTTTGCCCGGCAGAGTATCCTGTGACCCCTTCGGCGCCCTCCGTCACACAGATAAGTTTTGTGCCCTTGTTTAACAAATCAGCCGCGCCGCGTTGCAGATCGTCATGCCCGGTGAGCCAAGCAAGGTCTTCGTCGGATACTTTCACGATATCGCTGGCCGCCATCATATGACCAATCCTGTCGCGGTATGCTGCCTCGTCGACGATAAAACCTTGTCGAATATTCGGATCAAGCATGATCACACGTCGATCTTTCTCGCGCATCATCAGGGCCTCGTAAGCCCGTGCGCAGGGTTCAACGACCAAAGAGATACCACCGAAAAACAGTGTGGAAACAGCCGCATCAAGCGTTGGCAGGTCTTCGGCGCTTAGCATGCGGCCCGCAGAGTTCTCATCGTAAAAAACATAACTTGCCTGACCGTGTGTCAGTGTCACAAATGCCAATGTCGTCGGCTTGTCCGAGCGCGCGGCCATGCTGCTGTCAACGTTCGCCGCCGACAGCGCGTCTGTAAGAAGTTCCCCGAACAGATCCGTCGACAAGCCGCTATAAAAGCCCGTTGAAACCCCCAAGCGACCAAGTGCAATGGATGTGTTAAAAACCGCACCGCCCGCGTAAGGCGCAAAAGCACGCTCACCGTTTGCGGTGTGGCGGGGCAGCATATCGATCAAAGCTTCTCCAGAGCACAGGATCATCGGTTTTCCTCCAGGAAATCTGTTTCGCGGGGTCTAAACTCACACGCGCTGCGTCGCAAGTCGGCGAGAAAAGAGTTTATCCTTGATTGACTGCAGCCGTGTAGCCCAAAGCGCCGGCGATGATCGCAACAAGAAGGGCGGCAAGCGTCAGCTTCCAGATTGACCAAGGCCGTTCTCCGGCGACCTGACCGCTCTGACCGTTCACAACAAAACGAAATGACCGGCCGCGGTATTTATAGGCGGCGAGCCAAACCGGAACCAATATGTGCTTGAAGGTCACATCGCTGAGTTTGGTTTCAATGTTTTGAACACGCTGACGATCTCCTCCGATATCGAACTTGATGTCGCGTATGATCTGGCGATCCATGATGGTTCTGCCTTTTTTGAAGCCGTCCTCAAGCGACACAGTATAGGCTTCGGCGCGAAAGCCCGCGAGATACTGGGGCAAATAGGGTTCCAGTCGTGTGAGATCCCATTGGCCCAAGCAGGTGCGGAATTTCTCGGGAAGCGCTGTCGAAGCGACGACCAAAACATCATCAAAAAAGCGCGCGACACGCCCAGATACAGAGGTCCACCTAACTTTCGTGTGCGGTTCTGTCTGCCGTTTGCCATTGCGGGTCACAGTCCTCGTTGTCGTGTATTCAATGCCGCGCTGCCCTGTGTAGCGGGTTTTCGTGTCGGCATCGAAGGTCCAGCACGGAGTATAGACGCCGCTTAGCTTGCGGCCTTTTCGCGCATATTCTGTTAAGCCGTTTGGCGCGAACCAAAGACGACCAAGCCAGTCCTTCATGGCCTGACGCGCCGCGTCTTCGCTCAACTCGAATGGAACAACTGCGCGCGGTTTTATCTGCCGGGTTGCCCCGGTATCGGTGACGACAGGCGTTGCACAATAGGGGCACTCTTTGGAGTGCACTGCGCCGTCGAATTCGATGCGCGCGCCACAATTTGGACATTGCGAAGTGCGTGCCTCTTCCATTTCCACGCCGCTAGTGCTTGCGCGCAGGGTGGCTGAAAAGTCCTGCTCCTTGATGGCCTGGTTGCGATCCCAAGGGCTATGATCAATTGTCTCGGCACTGCCGCAATGATCACAGATCAGTTGGTCGGCCCCGGGATCAAACCGCAGGTCAGACCCGCAATTGTGGCACGGGAATCGATGATCTTGCGAGCCCATCAGAGGATTCCGTGCAAGAATTTAGGCATGATGGTGTGGAGTGCCCCGTCAAAAAATGCCGTGTGACGCCAAAGATGGATGATGCCGTGAAGGAGGCCAAGAAGCAGCAATACGGCCATCGCGCGTCCTGTGATGTTGTCTTCCAAAGCCGTGATGGATGCCACGGAAGCTGCCGCCATGGCGAAGCAGAGAATGTGATGTTGAAGGCGGTGAACAGGTCGCAAGACACCCGTCAACTTTAGCCCCGGTTTGCCAAGGGGGCCGCGACCCAGGGCGTAGATTGTGATCCAAAGCCCGCTCAGCGCAGCGAAACCTGCTGTCAGCCACACTGAAGCGCTCGGGCCTTCTATCAAAAGGACGGCCAGCAAAAACCCAGTCGCCCAATGGGCAAATATGACAAATCCACGACGGGTCATAATACTTTCAGATGGGACCTCGATCCATGCACCTATCCTTGCGGTGGTGGCGGCGGCGAAACAGTGAACAATTGCGCGAGTTCATCAATATCGTTGGCATGTTGCCAGCCATCTTGTCCTTGCGTCCAAACCCAGCTTTCTCGCGCTAGCTTTTTTTCGCCCGCCAATCTGCCGAGGTCAGCTTTTGAATAGGGTCCCAAAGTCTTGCCGCCATCAGCAACGTGCCAGACGTTCTCAACCGGAGGCGGCGGAGGTGGAGCCAGAGGTTCTGCTGGGCGCGGGCCCCAAGGACCGGCCATCATGCCGCCCATCTGCATCCCCATTCCGGCGCCTAATCCCATGCCCATGGCGGACCCGGCAGCCCCGTTTTGCTGTCCCAAAGCGTCGGCCGCCTTGTAGCGCAAGTGATCCTCCAGTGAGCCAACCATGCCGCGTGATGTGCGTTCATCCAGCGCCTTCTCGACGGCGGGCGGCAGGGAAATGTTTTCAATGTAGAGTTCCGGAAGTTCGAGGCCGTAAGATGCAAGGGTTCCCGATATACCTTCGGCCAGAATACGTCCGAGATCTTGCGTGTTTGCAGCCATATCAAGCACGGGAATACCGGCCGTTGCGACGACGCGGCTGAACGCCTGCACGATGATGTTGCGGATCTGATAGCTGATTTCGTCCATTGTGAACTCGCCGTCTGTGCCGACGATTTCGACCAGGAACTTGCCGGGGTCAGACACCCGGACCGCGTATGTGCCAAAAGCACGGACTCGCGTTGGCCCAAATTCCGGATCCCGAATGATAATCGGATTCTTGGTTCCCCATTTTAGATCGGTAAACCGGCGGGTTGAGATGAAGTACACTTCGGACTTGAACGGCGACTGGAAACCATGATCCCAGTGCTGAAGCGTGGTCATGATCGGCATATTGTTGGTCTCAAGCATATAGAGACCCGGCATGAATGTATCCGCCAACTGTCCTTCATGGACGAAGACGGCCGCTTGGCTTTCGCGGACCGTCAACTTGGCGCCATATTTGATCTCGTGATCTTCGCGCTCAAATCGCCAGACCATTGTGTCTCGCGTGTCGTCGCTCCAGTGGATGACGTCGATAAACTCCCCACTTAGAAAATCGAAAATGCCCATTGGGGTCTCCTCTGGCAGGTCAGGTTGAAGGCGACATTAAACCGGTCGCGATACGTCGGATGAGCGGCGCAGCGGCGGCGCCCCTCATGCCCGGCTTCAGTCGTGGATCATAGAGTATTTGCAGCAGTAACTCATCATGGTTAGTGAGCCGGCCAAATTCGTCATCATCGTTGAAGATGGATGGCCTTGCGCTTGGACTGTCGTTGGCAAGACCCAGCCCCTGTGCAATTTCTTCGTGAAAGCAAGAGGTGCGCAGGCGGTCCGGTAGTTCAGCGCGGATAACTGCGACGGCGCGCTCGTATCTTCCGTCTTGTGCCGGGTCCGACGCGAAGACGACGCAATAGGTGTCGCGTGACATATCTTCAACAAACCGCACTTGCGATGGGGATAGCTCTGGCATGAATTGTGTGAGCAAAGGCCCGGAGTTCCGCAGCTCCTGATCGTTCAGCACAAGAACATGAAAGTTTCCACCGCGCCGCACGTTTTGCACCGGGTGTCCGGTAATGCTGGCGAGACGATCGCTGAATGCTGTGATCGTGGCGATGTCGTCGTCCGCTTGTTCGCGGTCCACCGAAGGACCAATCACAGTCTCGATCAGAACGGGTCTCTCCCAACGATGGAGCGTGCTTGGAGCGCTTGTCCGGACAAGCAGCCCAGCACGAGCGCTAAATTCCTCGCTGAAAGCCAGCGCATCAAAATTGCGGGCAACCATCTCGTCAGTGAAGGGAACGTCGGGGCCTCCTCCGTCAATTCTGAGCAGTCCACGCGCGATAAGATTGGCTTCTACGCGCCCGAAAAAGGCTTCTATCTCGAAGCTTTCAGGCGTTCGTTCAACGAACTCAGGAAGGGCTGGGCTGGGCGGCGTTGTCGATAAGGCATCTGGACCTGCGGCGGGAAATCCGTCGCAGGCCGCCAACAAGGCCAGCAAGCAAAGGGAGAAAGCAGAATTGCGCATGGTTCAGGTCGGAACGCTCTCTCCAGAGATCGAGCCAACCCCGTCCTTGCGGGCTTTGGCTGATGCAAGCGTTGTCTTGAGTTCACTTTCCATCTTCTGGAGTTCTTCCTCGGCAAGGGCGCGTTTGGCTTTTCCGTCATCGGCAATCTGAAGGCTTTCCTGAATGGTCGCGATCAGGTCGGCGTTGGCCTGCTTTACTGCCTCAATGTCGAAGACGCCGCGCTCCATTTCCTCGCGGATGGTTTTGTTGGCCTCACGCAGGTTTTTGGCGTTTGCGGTCAACAGTTCGTTCGTCAGATCATTTGCTTCTCGCACGGCTTCGGCCGCTTCGGCAGACCGCTGAATGGTCACAGCCTGAGCAAGCTGGGTTTCCCAAAGCGGCACAGTATTGACCAGTGTCGAATTGATCTTTGTGACAAGGGATTTGTCGTTCTCTTGCACAAGCCGAATAGACGGCAGCGATTGCATCGTAACTTGCCGTGTTAGTTTCAGATCAAATACGCGGCGCTCGAGATCGTCCCTTGCGGCCCGCAAGTCGCGAAGTTCTTGGGCCTTCATCACGCCATGCTCGTCAGGCGCTTGGGCCACTTCGGTTTCTTTTGCGGGGATTTCGACACCGTCCAGACGCTGAAGCTTTTCCTCACCTGCGGCGATGTAAAGCGCCAGTTCGTCGTAAAAGGCGAGTGTCTTGTCATAAAGATGATCGAGAGATTTGATGTCTTTCAAAAGCCTATGCTCGTGGTGGAGAAGGTTGTCGGTAATCCCGTCGATCTGGCCCTGAACCTCTTCAAAGCGCGCAACAAAATTCGCGATCGGAGCGGCGCGTCCCAACAGACGTTCCCACCAGGATCGCGTGCGACGGACATCTAGTTCGCTGATCGAAAAGCCGCGAATGGTTGACACAATATCACGCAAGCTATCGCCAGCCGGGCCGACGTCCTTGTTGCGGACACCTGCCAGCATGGATTGGCTGATTTCCTGCAATTCGACTTGTGCGCTGGACCCGAACGACACGATTGAATTGGTGTCACCCATGTCGATTTCGCCGATGCGGCGTTCGATTTCCGCGCTTGTTGTCGGATCAGCGGAGGCCAGCGGCACAATTTCGGTGCTGGGTTCGGGCAAGATAACGGCCGTCACCTCTGCCACAAGGGTTTCGGATTCCTGGGCCTTCTGGCGCACTGTTTCGGACATGAATTTTCCCCTCGTTTTGAGTAGCTATACTTAAGTGCGGTTTACGCCTTCGCGTGCCAATCGGTCACGTAAGACTTCAATTTCAACATCAAGCGATGATTTGTCGTCCAGTAGCATTTTGTTGGTTCGCGCGGTGAACGTGGTTTCCAGATCATCAAGAAGCGCCTCGTAGTCTGCGCGGGCTTCTTCATTTCGGTTGCGCGCATAAAGGTCTGCGAACTGAGATGTCGCGTCCCGTGCGCCCAAAAGGTATACCCCAAGATATTTGCGCGCCCCAGTCAAATCGCGCGGATCGTCCTCCACCACGCGAAACATATGACGCGCCGTTTGGGAAAATTGATCAACGCGACGCGACAGGGCAGGAATGCCAGCGCCCCGGATCGCATCGCGCATCGCAGCGAGATGCCGCTCGGCTTCATCAACAGCGCGCGCGACACGGTCGGTCTGGAAGGCGCTTCCTTCTGGAACACCCTTGTCCTTCAACGGATCCGCACCGAACGACATGAAGTGCAGGGTTGTTCCAAGAACAGCAAAAAGAATTGGATTAAGGGGCGAAAACGTCGCCGGATCAAGACCGGCAATGGCAAGTCCAGCACCTGTAAGCACAGACGCAAAGATTTTTCGGGGGATTGCGGGGCGCTTTGCGACGCGACGTGCCTCAAAGGCATCTTCGGCCAAAAGCCCTTCACGGGTGAGCCAGGCCGCAAGCATCAGCGTGCCAAACCCAGCAAGATCAAGCGCCATTCCAAGCGGTTCTTGCTGAAACGCCGTTAACACCAGAATACCCGGCACGAGGAACAAAAAGTTCACACGTGCGCCCGCACGTCTTCGCCGCTGAGCGGGGGGCTGAGGCGTTTGCGCCGGCCTATCGGGGCTATATTTTCCGCCGAACCGATCCGCCATCAGGACGCTCCGGAGGCCGCAACGTAGGCAATCAGTGCTAAAAGCAGGAAAAATGCCAGTCTTTTCATGCTACCTCCCCTGTCGCCCAAGCGTTCATCATGATGTTCTTTCAAGACAGCCACTCCCTTGAATACCACAGAGATCACCCCCGCGACCACGGCGAAAATCAAGACCAATAGCGCCATCTTCGACATCATACTCTACAACCTTTCGGTTCTCGGGAGTATATATGCGTTCAACGTGTCGCTTGCCAGTTATGGGCAAGCAATTGCGCCGATCACGGCTTTTGGTTGCGGCGGGGCCGTTCGACGCGTTTACCTTTGGTTCTCTGGGGGTCGGGTGTTTCGGGAATGGCTTCCAGACCGAGCTGATCGCGCAAGACCTTTGACTTGATCTCTTCGACTTCGCCCGGTTTCAGCTCACCAAGTCGAAACGGACCGTAGCTGACCCGGATCAACCGGTTCACGAAAAATCCGATACTTTCCATCGCGCGTCGAATTTCGCGGTTCTTGCCTTCGCGCAATCCGATCGTCACCCAAGCATTGCTGGTCTGTTGTCGGTCGAGTGTGATCTCCATCGGCTGAAACCGTTCGCCGTCGACCGTAATCCCTCGCCGCAGCGGGTCGAAGACTGCGTCTTCTGGCGTGCCTTTCAAACGGGCGCGGTATTTGCGAAGCCAGCCGGTTTTTGGTAGTTCCAGCTTCCGTTTGATTTCGCCGTCGTTGGTCAAAAGCAACAGCCCTTCCGACGTCAAGTCGAGCCGTCCGACAGTCATCACGCGGGGCAGGTCTTCGGGCAAATTGTCGAAAACCGTTGCGCGCCCTTTTTCGTCGTTCGCCGTCGTAACGAGGCCGGATGGCTTGTTGTACCGCCAAACCCGTGGCGGTTCGGCTTCTCGAACGGGTTTGCCGTCTACAATAATGCGGTCACTTTCGACGACATTCTGAGCGGGGCTTGTCAGCGTCTTCCCGTTCAATGAAATACGACCGGCTTCTATCATGCGTTCGATCTCGCGACGCGAGGCAACGCCGCGGCGGGCGAGAACTTTGGCGATACGATCGCCGGGAACGGTGGGTTTGCTCATCCTGTCGCAATAGCGTGGGACAGGTCGATTGGAAAGCGCGCGCGGCTTGCACAAGCCGTTTCCTCGCGGCATCACGGGCCATGAGTTTCAAAAGCTACATGGAAGCGGCGCTCGAAGAAGCGAGATCAGCCGGAGATCGCGGCGAAGTCCCTGTGGGAGCCGTGCTTGTTGGTCACGATGGGAAGGTTTTGGCCAAAGCCGGAAACCGCACCCGCGAGTTGTCGGATCCAACAGCGCATGCCGAAATTCTTGTGATTCGTGCTGCAGGCGAAATTTTGGGCTCTGAGCGCCTGACAGGGTGCGATCTCTACGTCACTTTAGAGCCTTGCGCGATGTGCGCGGCGGCAATCTCAGCCGCGCGGATTTCTCGTTTGTATTATGGTGCAGGTGACCCAAAATCTGGCGGCGTTGCACATGGTCCCAAAGTGTTCTCCCACAGCCAAGCGCACCACGTGCCTGAGGTGTACGATGGTATAGGGGCCGAGGATGCGAGCGCCTTGCTGAAGACCTTTTTTGCGACAAGGCGCTAGGTCTCAAAGCCGCCTGAAGGCAGTCCGGAGAGCGGAATTTTCGACAAGGCACTGATCCACCGGCGGAATTCGGCCTTATAATTCATCGGGACTCCCTGAGTGGCAAAGCCCTACTATTTGATGGCAGTCCCTTCTGGGACTAAACCCAAGCAAAGCAGAGTTCCTTATGGATTGGACAAGAGCCATCGACGGATATTGCGAGCGTACTGACGCGAGCTATTGGTCCGAGCCACTTAACGCTGCGACCAATCTGGCGTTTGTGGTTGTTGCGATAATTATGTGGCGCCGTACTGCCGGAATGCCTGCGGGAAGATGGCTTTCCGCCGTACTTTTTGCCATCGGTTTGGGGTCGTACCTCTTTCATACTCACGCAACCGCTTGGGCCGCCACGCTTGATGTCATTCCTATAGCGGTCTTCACCCTAAGCTTCCTATTTCTGGCAAATCGAGATTTTTTGGGCTGGCCCATTTGGGGGGCATTGGTGGCGACGCTGGCTTTCTTCCCATACGCCGCTTTGGTCACGCCGTTGGTGCAACAACTTCCATTTTTCTCAATTTCATCAGTGTATTGGGTCTTGCCGATTTTGATTGCGGGCTATGGTATATTGTTGCGCAATCGCGCCCATGAGACGGCGCGGGGACTTCTCTTCGGTGCGGGTTTGCTTTGCGTCTCGCTTGTCTTTCGATCAATTGACGACACGTCGTGCGCACGCCTTCCAGTTGGCACACATTTCATTTGGCATATGCTCAATGGGATCATGCTTGGCTGGATGATCGAAGTGTGGCGCCGTCACAGAACCAGCGAGGCGTAAATCGGTATTGCGGCCATCGAGAGTAGGGTCTGGTAGACCAGAATATCTGCGTAAAGTTCGGTGTCGCCGCCCATAGTGCGCGCGACGACGTAGCCGTTCGAGGCGGCCGGAACCGCTGTCACCAGTAGCCCAGCGAGGGTCTCCGTGGAGGAAAGCCCAAACACATTGGCGAGGCCTAGAAACACAAGCGGCATTCCGATGGGGCGTAAAAGCGCGCCAATCAGTACGGGTGCGGTCAGCCGTCCCAGACGACGCCACGAAATCCCGGCCCCGACAACCAAAAGCCCGATCCCGAGCGCGGCGCGGCCAATGATATCGAGGGTCTCGTACAGAGGCTTTGGAAGGTCGAATGGTGCAGCATTCAGCGAAAGTCCAATCGCGCAGCCTATGACAAGTGGATTTGCTACAAGGGCCTTCAGAATGCGGCGTGGACCGGTTGTCCCGGCGCAAAGCCAGGCCAGAACAAGGATATTGCTGACGTTGATCAACGGGGTCAGCACCGACATCCCAACGGCTATCAACAGCAGGACGTCCGGCCCTCCGAGCAATTCGGCTGCAGAAAGGGAAATAAAGGCATTCCAACGCGTTGTGGTCTGAAAGATGGTTGAAAGTGATGCGGACGATAGCTTGTCGACCGGCAGCAAAAATCTGACGCTTAGCCCCAGAATGGCCGCAAGAAACACCATGCTGACCAATGACCCGGCAAGCGGTCCGATCCGGTCTGACGACAGATCAGCGGTCGCAATGGAGCTGATCAGGATCGCTGGGATCAGAATGCGGAAACTTAATAGCTCGATGCCCGACCAATGCTCGGGCTTCAAAAGACCTGTCGCTTTTGCGGTCCATCCCGCCAGAAAGGCCAGAGCAATAGGCAGGATCGCGAGTGCAAGTGTCATTGATCAAATTCCGGGAGGTCGGCGTTTCAGGCGCCGTCACCCTAAACGGTGGTCTTGATTTCGCAAGCTAGCCACTTCTTGCGGGCCGTCTCTGCACGCGGTACATGGACCGCGTTCAAAGATGGAGAGACGCTCTGATGTCGATCGACACCGAAACAGCCCGCCGCGTGGCCAAGCTTGCCCGCATTAAGGTCGAAGACGCCGATTTACCTGCGTTGGCGCAGGACTTTAACCGGATACTTGGCTTTGTTGAGCAGTTGAATGAGGTCGACGTAGAAGGCGTCGAGCCGATGACATCAGTTACACCAATGCGGCTAAAACGACGTGTAGATGAGGTGACGGACGGGGGTCAGCAAGACAAGGTCTTGTCAAATGCGCCGGATGCGCGCGAAGGCTTTTTTGCGGTTCCGAAAGTGGTGGAATAATCGATGACTAAGTTGAACGTCCTGACCATTGCGCAAGCGCGAGAGAAACTCCGTGCGGGTGAAATAACATCGGTTGAATTGACCGAGGCGTGTCTGAAAGCGGCAGACGACGCAAAAACGCTGAATGCCGTGGTGCATGCGACACCCGAGATTGCCCTTGAGCAGGCGAAAGCCGCAGATGCGCGCCTTGCGGCGGGAGATGCCCCTGATTTGTGCGGTATTCCTTTGGGGATCAAAGACTTGTTTTGCACAAAGGGCGTAGCAAGTCAGGCCGCCAGCGGCATCCTGGAGGGCTTCAAGCCCGAATATGAATCCACTGTGACAAGCCAGCTTTTCGATGCAGGTGCCGTGATGATCGGCAAGCTGAACATGGATGAATTTGCTATGGGCTCGTCAAACGAAACAAGTGTCTACGGCAACGTCATCAACCCCTGGCGGCGCGACAACGATGAAACGGCGCTGACCCCCGGCGGGTCTTCGGGCGGCTCAGCCTCAGCTGTTGCGGCTGACTTATGCCTTGCTGCAACCGGGACCGACACCGGCGGATCGATCCGTCAGCCCGCCGCTTTTGTTGGAATAACAGGGCTGAAGCCGACCTATGGCCGCGTGTCGCGTTGGGGGATTGTGGCGTTTGCGTCCTCGCTTGATCAGGCCGGTCCGATGACGAAATCAGTACGCGACTGCGCGATCATGTTGGGCGCAATGGCCGGACATGATCCGAAGGACTCGACCAGCGCAGACCTCGCTGTGCCGGATTTTGAGGCGATGCTCACGGGTGACATAAAGGGCCAGACCATTGGTATTCCAAAAGAGTATCGTATGGATGGCATGCCAGAAGAGATCGAAGCCCTTTGGGCTGAAGGGCGCGCGATGCTGGAAGATGCAGGCGCGACTATCGTTGATATTTCTCTGCCGCATACAAAGTACGCGTTGCCTGCGTATTATGTGGTGGCACCAGCTGAGGCTTCGTCGAACCTCGCGCGGTATGACGGTGTGCGCTATGGCCATCGCGCCAAACTGTCGCACGGGGATGGCATCACCGAGATGTACGAGAAAACCCGCGCTGAGGGCTTTGGCGACGAGGTGAAGCGTCGTATAATGATTGGCACGTATGTTTTGTCAGCAGGATTTTACGATGCGTACTACAACCGTGCGCGCCGTGTTCGGGCTTTGATCAAGAAGGACTTCGAAGACGCATTTGAGGCCGGGGTCGATGCGATCCTGACGCCTGCGACGCCGTCGGCGGCATTCGAGTTGGGCCAGGAGTTTGATGACCCGGTTCAGATGTATCTGAATGACGTCTTCACGGTCACTGTAAACCTTGCGGGTCTTCCCGGTATTGCCGTGCCTGCGGGGCTCGACAAGCAGGGCCTTCCTTTGGGGCTGCAACTGATTGGCAAGCCATGGGAAGAGGGCGCTTTGATGAATGTGGCACAGGCAATCGAGGACCGTGCGGGCTTTGTTTCCAAGCCGTCTAAATGGTGGTAGGTTCCTACAAAACGTCCAATCAAATTGGCAGAGCAGCATATGATGAACCGTTTCCTGACACTTAGTACAGTGGCCTTTTTGGCCGCATGCAGTACGCAAGTCCCTGATAGTAATCCAAACCTCGGCGTGGGCTTCAATGGCTACGACGAGTTTTCGACAGAGCGTGCTCGGCGCGACGCTGAGCTTCAGGCGATGCGGCCACGCGCGGTGCCTGATGGGCAAGCCATAGCGTCTGAGACGCTGACTGCCCTTGAATCGGTCCGCACGATTGGCGGGCAATCGCCCGTTGGCGGTGTCGGTGGCTCAACGGCTCAAGGTGCGCTTGGCACACCTCTTCCGGCTGCGAGGGTACCGGCCCCAGTCGAAACCGCGACGCTTGGCATGGCACCTGTAACGGACAATCCTGATATCTCTGACGAGCAGAATTTTGACGCCGTTGCGTCGCGCGAATCCATCGAAAGCGACGCTGAGCGGATCGAACGCAATCGGGAGACCTATCAAGTTGTTGCGCCCACGGCCTTGCCTGAGCGCTCCAGCACCGGGCGGCCGAACGTCGTTGCGTTCGCATTGGCAACGTCCCACCCGCTTGGCACGCAGGTCTACCGTCGGACCGGTGGCGCAAATATCAATCGCTTCAACCGGGAATGCGCGCGCTATCCGTCCGCTGACCGTGCCCAGGAAGCTTTTCTTGAGGCAGGCGGCCCGCAGAGGGACCGCCGAGGCATGGACCCTGATGGAGACGGATACGCATGCTTCTGGAACCCAGCACCATTTAGGACCGCACGCGGAGGCTAAGCCTATGGACATCGAAGATCGCTCCTCACCGAACTATAATGCGCGGCGGGGCGGTCTTGCGCCGTCTTTGGTGGTGCTCCACTACACTGCAATGGACAGCGCTGACGCAGCGCTTGAGAAGCTTTGTGATGAAACGTCGGAAGTCTCGGCTCACTATCTGATTTCGAAAGACGGGGCCGTTTTCCGCCTTGTTGAGGAGGCTCATCGCGCCTGGCATGCCGGCGAGGGGCGCTGGGCGGGGCGCGAGGATGTGAACTCGCGGTCCATCGGGATTGAGTTGGACAATGACGGGACATGTGCTTTTGACGCGCCGCTGATGGAGGCGCTGGAAGTGCTTCTTGCCGACATATTGCTGCGCCATTCTCTTCCGGCGAAAGCGGTCCTTGCACATTCGGATTTCGCCCCTGAGCGCAAGGCGGATCCGGGACGGAATTTTGATTGGCACCATCTTGCAAAAAAAGGACTTTCCGTTTGGCCGGAGGCGGCATTGAAGGGGGATTTCATGCGCAATGCAGCCTCCTTCGGCTATCCGATTGAACTTGGAGAAAAGCTTGTTCTGGAGGCGTTTCGGCAACGGTTTCGACCCATGGCAAGTGGGCCACTGGATCCTGCGGACCGGGCCATGATGTCGGGCTTGGCCCGTCAATTTCCTGCCGATGTGACGGAGCGGTTTGGGCGCCGCACACCCTCGCGACCCATTGGTTTGGAAAGCTGATCCTTGACGCATGCGCGGCGCGGGCCTAGGACGACAGCCGCGCGGAGAGCCGGATGGCCGCTTGGTGTGATCTTCGGATCGCGCCGGGAGGAAAGTCCGGACTCCATGAGACAACGGTGCCGGGTAACGCCCGGCCGGGGTAACCCGAGGGACAGCGCCACAGAGAACAGACAGCCCCGGTCCGCCGGGGTTATGGTGAAACGGTGGAGTAAGAGCCCACCGCGGACCTGGTAACAGGGACGGCACGGCAAGCCCCACCGGGAGCAATGCCAAATAGGGGTCTCGCGCGGGGATCGGTCCTGAAAGGGATACCGCCACGCAGGGTCGTTTCAGCCCGAGAGGCCCGGGTTGGCAGCTAGATCCCCGTCGGTAACGGCGGGGCCAGAGGAATGGTCATCGAACCGTGGCAACGCGGGGAACAAAATCCGGCTTACAGGCTCTCCGCGCAAATTAACGCCCTCTTCGCAGGTGATCTGATGACGGGCACTCCGCTAGAGACCGCACGGTATTGGTGGGAATCGGCTTGACAGGGGCGGGGTGATCGCTAGAACGCGGACTTCAAGGATTTACGGGCTGCTGCCGTCTCGTTAGGTGTGGCCAATCAGGAGACAACCCATGGCGAAGCCGACCACGATCAAAATTCGTCTGAACTCGACCGCGGATACGGGCCACTTTTATGTGACCTCGAAAAACGCCCGCACGATGACCGAGAAGATGGTCGTGCGAAAGTATGACCCAGTCGTGCGCAAACATGTCGAATACAAGGAAGGCAAAATTAAATAGTTTTGCTGAATAATTCGGAAACGGGCCGCGCCACTTGCGCGGCCTTTTCTATTTTGGAGCCGCTTTTCGGATTTTGCAGGCCTTGGCAAAGACCGTGTCTATGGGGCATGATTGATCAATGCGACGAAGCATTCTGACAGTGCGAACCGCGTTGGCGTCGGACTTTAGTGGTGTCGATGCTTTGCTGGCACGGTCTTATCCGGCGATCCTTAAAGCAGACTATCTGCCGTCGCTTTTGGTGACTGCCATCCCCTTGATATCAAAGGCGCAGCCGCGGTTGGTAATGTCGGGCACCTATTTCGTTGTTGAAGACAAAGACGGGGCGATTGTCGGCGCGGGAGGCTGGACGCGTGCAGCGCCGCCGGGTGCGGGAGGTGAGCGGTTCGATGTCGCTCATATCCGGCATGTGGTGAGTGATCACCGACGTTTGCGTGAAGGGATCGGACGGCGATTGATGGGGCATATTTTCAGAACTGCTGGGGCGGCGGGCATTGAACAATTTGAATGTTTCTCAACACTTACGGCGGTGCCGTTTTACGCCGATTGCGGGTTTTCGGTCATTGGGCCGATGACAGTCGGATTGAGAGCGGGTATCGACTTTCCAGCTGTGCATATGCGACGGTTTCATAAGCCGGATTGAATGAGGGAATTGATCAAATGAAGAAATCATTTTTGTTTCTGGGACTTGCTGCACTTGTTGCGGGCTGTGCGCAGCCACAGGGTGTGGGGCTTGGACCGTTGGGAGGCGATACTTCTGACCTTCCGCAAAACACGCGGACCGAGTTTGAGATGGCGGGATTGACGCCATTGCCGCTTTATAGCTTCTCTTTTGCTGACGCGGCGACCCCAGCTGATGCTTTGAACGCTGGCGGAAACAGCTTGCGGCAAGCCGAGCAAAATCTTGAAATCGTTCAGGAAAGCCGGACGTATTTCATGCGACAGATTGCTTTGAACACCAACAACTACGTTGTGTCCGAGGGCGATGCGCCTGTGGCGTCTTTGGTCAGCGTGATCCGGGCGCGCACCGGGTGCTTGGTTAATCCGCAGCCGTTGCGGTCAGAAGATGCGGCTGTGTATACGCTTGATTGTTCGTAAGTTAACAGGGTCTTACGCAAAGTTCTGCAGGTGCGCGGCCTGCGCACTGCTTTGGCATGGTTAGCGCGAGAAAATGAGCGGTCTTGGCCTGAAACGCGACGTCGGTATCGCGTCGGTGCGCCTTGTAGCGCTTGGTGGATAGGGCCGCATGATGTGGTGCTCGGGGTTAACCAAGGGTAACGGATTGCGAAGCCTCCGATCGGAGTTCGGGGCCTTAAAAATGAGGCGGTATTGACCCGAAGTTGAGGAGTGGCGCAAATTTATTGCGGCTAGGCCTGAGACTAGTATCATTGTCATCGACACCAGCGTGCCGCTCGATTTTGCTCCACTTCAACACGTATTTTCCGGAAGTTTGATGACCAAACCCACTGTTATTATTGATCCCGACTGGCGGCGGATGGACGAGTTGTTTTCGCCCGCCGCTAAGGCTGCTTTGTTTGATATCTATAACGTGGTTTGGGGCCGCGACGGACCAGTTCCGGACGATGTGCTGTCTGACGCATTGCCGGATGCGGAAGTTCTGATTTCCGCCACGCCTTTGGTCGATGCCGAAGTTTTGGGCCGGGCGACGCGGCTTAAAGCGATCATCGAAGTGTCGGGGGCTTTTCCCGATACGATTGACTACGCAGCCTGCGCGGCGCGCGGGATCGAGGTTTTGAGCTGTGCGCCGGGGTTTCGTCAATCGGTGGCTGAAATGGGCCTGGCGATGGCATTGGCCGGGGCACGGGGATTAATAACTGAGCACGAGGCGTTTCGCTCAGGCGGGGAGAACTGGCTAAGTGACAACGAGGCGACGGATTTTACACTGTTCGGAGCGAAGGTCGGATTTGTCGGGTTCGGGCAGATTGCACAGGAGTTGATGCGGCTTATGGCTCCGTTTGCGCCCAGGGTGGTGGCCTATGATCCCTGGTTGGCACCGGAGGTGGCGCAGGCCCATGGGATCACGCTGGTCTCGCTTGAGGACGTCCTGACGCAGTCGCGCTGTCTGTTTGTGGCGGCTGTGCCGACGGCTGAGAACCACCATCTTCTGGACGCGGCCAAGCTTGCCTTGATGCCGCGCAATGCTTTGGTGATATTGATTAGCCGGGCTCATTTGGTAGATTTCGATGCCCTTGCGTCCGAGGTCGCAAGCGGACGGCTTCGCGCGGCAGTTGATGTGTTCCCGTCTGAGCCGTTGGAGGCGGACGATCCCGTGCGAAAGCTTGGCAATATGATCTTGTCTCCACATCGCGCGGCGGCTGTCGCGGGGGGGCGTCAACTAATCGGCGATATGATCCTGGACGATCTGGCTGCATTATTTGGCGGCAACGCCTCACGTCGACTTGGCCGCGCGGAGGCCAGCAAGATAGGGGCGCTGGCAGGTGTGGGCGATGCGAGCAAAGTCGCGGAAATGGCGAAGACCCGGTAGGCGGGTTTTGGACCGGTAAGGCAGAAGTGTTGCGCGCATGGTGGTGTTTTTGCTGTGCACATGGGACGAAGGTTCTATGTTTTATTTCATGCGCAACTTTTTCTGCTCAGTCTTGGTTTGGATCATCGTTTTGTCGGCGGGGAATGCCGCGCCGTTGAGCTACACGCTGGACAAGGGCGCGAGCCGCGTCGGGTTTGAAGTGTCGTTCGGTCCGGATCAGATCACTGGCGAGTTGCCGGTACAGTCAGCAGAGATCACGCTTGATTTTCAGCAAGTGGCAAACAGCAGCGTTGCCGTTGTCCTTGATGTCGGCAATGCAAAAGCCAACTTTCCCTTTGCAACCCAAGCGTTGCGCGGGCCCAAGGTTCTTGACACAACGCGGTTTCCGACGATTTCATTTGTTTCGACAGAGATCAAAGTCCTTCCCGACGCACCGTCGAAAGCGCGCATGAGCGGCGAGATTACCATTCGCGATACTACGCGGCCCATCACGCTGGGTGCCGAGTTGTTTCGCCCGGCTGACCGCGCGCTAGGCGAGCGCGAGCGATTAATTGTGCAGCTGTCCGGCGCCGTAAGTCGCGCGGCCTTCGGCGCAACCGGGTGGAGCGATCTTGTGGGCGATACCGTGGCGCTTGATCTGATGTTGCAGATCGATCTGGCGGAGTAGGGCATGGCTGCCAGGAATTCTGAACGGTCTTTTGGGTGGGTCACGCGGGCGCTGCACTGGGCTACGGCCCTTGGCGTGCTTGGGATGCTCCCTTTGGGGGTCTACGTGGCGCGGATGGAGGTCGGGTATTCGAACCTCTGGCTGTTCGGGTTGCACAAATCGATCGGGGTTACGATCTTTGCGCTTCTTGCCGTGCGAATTGTCTGGCATGTGGTTTCACCGCCGCCGCCAAGCCTTCCCTCTGATGTTGCGTGGAAGGACCAGGCTGCCAAGTGGGTCCATCGGGCGTTCTATGTCCTTCTTGCCGTGGTGCCGCTTAGCGGATGGGTGGGCAGCGGGGCGACCGGCCTTGATGTGCTTGTGTTCAACCGGATAACTTTGCCGCCGCTCGCGCCCGTGTCCGAGGCTTGGGAAACAATGGCTTTCGGCGTGCATTGGGTCGCAACGAAGCTTTTGGCGGCCTGTGCCATTGTGCATATTGCGGGGGCGCTCACGCGGCGAGACGGGACGCTGGCACGTATGGTCAAAGGCTAGAGCGCAGGAAAAAGGGCGCACGCGGCGCCCTTTTAGATGTCATCTGGCTGCTTCTTAATCAGGTGCGTGGATCGGGCGCCCAGTTGCCGCCCAAGAGGTCTTTAACCTTTTCGGCTGTGGCTTGTGCAGTGATGCCGAAGTGCTCGTAAAGCTCTGGCGCAGGGGCGGATGCGCCGAACCCGTGCATCCCGATGAACCCTGATTTTTCGCGCTTGCCGCGCTCGCCGAACAACCAACGGTCCCAACCAAAGCGCAGGCCAGCTTCGATGGCGACGCGAACCGGGCCAGCGGGAAGAACCTTGCGGCGGTAGGCTTCGTCTTGCTCCTCGAACAACTCCCAGCAAGGCATAGAGACGACCCGGGTACCGATGCCTTGGGCCTGAAGCAGGTCGCGGGCCTTGAGGGCGATCTCGATCTCGGAGCCGGTCGCGATCAGAAGCGCTTGGCGCTTGCCCTCGGCTTCGCGCAGGACGTAGGCGCCCTGTGCGGTGAGGTTGCGCATCTTGTGCTCGGTCCGCACAGTTGGCAGGCCCTGACGTGTCAGCACGAGGGTGCTTGGCGTTTTGTGTGATGTCAGCGCAAGTTCCCATGCTTCTGCGGTTTCGACCGTATCGGCGGGCCGGAAAACGTTCATGTTTGGCGAGGCGCGCAGCATCGCGATGTGTTCCACAGGTTGGTGCGTGGGCCCGTCTTCGCCAAGGCCGATGCTGTCGTGTGTCATGACATAGGTGACGGGCACGCCCATGAGGGAGCTAAGGCGCATTGCGCCGCGTGCGTAGTCCGTGAAGCACAAGAACGTTCCGCCGTAGGGACGGATGCCGCCATGAAGTGCCAGGCCGTTCATGGCGGCCGCCATACCGTGTTCGCGAATGCCGTAGTGGACGTAGCGGCCTTTGCGGTTGGCTTGGTCAAAAATGCCAAGGTCTGGCGTGAGTGTATTGTTGGAGCCGGTGAGGTCTGCCGAGCCGCCGATGTTCTCGGGCATAATCGGGTTCACGGCCTCCAGCACCATTTCCGACGATCTGCGAGTGGCGACTTTGGGGTTGGTTTCAGAGATTCGCTTTTTCAGCGCGCGAATGGTCGAGGTGAGCTTCTTTGGAGGTGCGCCTGTCCAGACGCGGTGCAATTCGGTTTGGCGGTTTGGCGATAGTTCGGCGTAGCGGTCGTTCCATGCCGCTCGGTCTGCGGAGCCACGCGCGCCGATCGTGCGCCATTCCGATAGGATGTCGACCGGTATTTCGAAAGGCGCATACGGCCAGCCGTAGGTTGCACGTGTCGCTTCGATGCCGTCTGGGCCAAGAGGCGAGCCGTGGGCTTTGGCGGTGTCCTGTTTAGGAGAACCGAAGCCGATGTGGGTTTTGCAGGCGATCATCGACGGCTTCTTAGATGATTTGGCTTGGCTCAAAGCGCGGTCGATGTCTTCGGGGTCATGACCATCACATTCAACGACCTGCCAGCCAGCCGCCTGGAAGCGTTTTGTCTGGTCGGTGATGTCGGACAGCCCAACTTTGCCGTCGATTGAGATATTGTTGTCGTCCCAAAGTACGATGAGTTTGCCGAGTTTTTGCATGCCCGCGAGGCCGATGGCTTCGTGGCAGATGCCTTCCATGAGGCAGCCGTCACCAGCGATTGCGTAGGTGTAATGGTCGCAGACCTTTTTGCCGTAGCGCGCGCGCAGGCTTTCTTCGGCCATCGCGAAGCCGACGGCATTGGCGAGGCCCTGGCCAAGCGGGCCGGTGGTCGTTTCGATACCTTTTGCGTGGCCGTACTCGGGGTGACCTGCGGTGATTGAGCCAAGTTGGCGGAAGTTCTTGATCTGCTCAATCGTCATATCCTCGTAGCCCGTGAGGTGCAGGAGGGCGTAAAGCAGCATCGAGCCGTGACCCGCAGACAGGATGAACCGGTCGCGATCCGGCCAATCCGGGGCGGCTGCGTCAAATTTCAGGTGTTTCTCAAAAAGAACCGTGGCAACGTCGGCCATGCCCATCGGCATGCCGGGGTGCCCGGAATTTGCGACCTGTACGGCGTCCATCGCGAGGGCGCGGATTGCGCTCGCGCGGGCGAAATGGTCTGGGTGAAGCTCTTTTAAGGTTGCGATATCCACGGTGCCTATCCCCTTGTCGGTCGTGACGCTGAAATGCTCAGGTTTCGAGCGGTTGATAGCAGGCAGGCGGGCGAGTTCAAGCGCGTGGGGGGACGTTTGCGCCGAAAGGGGGTGAAAACCCCGCGCTTCCTTCGTATGACTTGGGGAATGGATGGGGTTTGGTGCGATTCGCTCGCGCCAATATTGCCCCCGCAGTTATGAGGGAGCGGACAGTCATATGAGCGACATTTCCGAACTGGAGCGCCGGATCACGGCGGCATTGGACCGGGCCGCGCAAGCGATGGACCGACTTGGGGTCGTGGGAGCGTCAGACGATGGCGTTGATGCGGCGGCATTGGCGGACGAGCTGGAGGCCGAGCGGGTCGCCAATGCGCAGCTTGAAGAGCGGGTGCGGGCGATCAAGGAAAAGCAGGAGACGATGGTGGCGGGGCTTGAGGCTCAGGTTGCACGTCTGAAGGGGCAGGTCGAAAGTCGGGACGGGGACTTGTCGCGAATGAGGGCCGTGAGCGAAAAATTACGCCAATCCAATCAGACCCTGCGTGAGGCAAATGCAAGCGCTGTTGCAGATCCTGAATTGGTGAATGCGTCGTTGCAGACCGAGGTCGAGGCGCTGCGCGCGGCGCAGTCGGCGGATCGCGCGGAAATCGACGACATTCTTGCAACGCTTGACCCTGTTTTGAAGGAGGCCTGAGATGCCGGAAGTAACGATCAATATCGGTAGCCGTCCGTTTCAAGTGGCCTGTCAGGAAGGCGAAGAGCATTTCCTGCAATCTGCGGCGGCCTTGCTGGATCACGAGGCAAGCACGCTCATGGACCAGATCGGGCGGTTGCCCGAAGCACGGATGCTTTTGATGGCGGGCCTGATGCTTGCGGACAAAGCCGCAGGGACGGATGATCAACTGAAAGCGCTGGAAGACAAGGTTGCTCAGCAGGAAGCGTGGATCGAAGAGTTCCAGAGCAATCCGCAGCCGGAACCGACACGCGTAGAGGTGGCCGTGGTGCCGGATGAAGTGACGCAGACGCTGGCGGAACTTGCGGCGCGTGCCGAGGCCCTGGCCGATGCGGCAGAAGAGAAAGCGGCAGCGGCGTAGATTTCTATTTTGGGCATTTTTAAAAGGCTGGGGGGCCGGCGGTCAGGCGATATTCCAGCCGCGTGCCGCGTCGCCGTACATCTCAAAGCCCTGTTCCGTGATCGCGATAGTGTCTTCCAGTTTGATGAGGCCGCGGTCGGGGTGCCCCATCGTTGTTTCCACCGACACGACCATACCCGCTTCGAGGGGGACCTCGGCATCGACGCCATCGTAAATGCGGTTGGACATGATGAAGGGCACCTCATGGCTGACAAGGCCCATTCCGTGGATGACAAGGTCCGTGTGCTTCGCATTGGGTCCCGACTTTAAGACGCTGTTGCCGTGATCCAAGGCGGTTTGTCCGGTCGCGCCTGCTTTGAGGAAAGCGAACGTTGCCTGTTGGGTGGCGTCGACTTCGGCCAGAAGGTCTTCGAGTTCCGCGTCTGGTGGCCCCATGACGGCCATGCGGCAAAGGTCTCCTATATAGCCGTCAATATTGCCGCCACTGTCGATGGACATGGCTTCCCCCGGTTGCCATTGCTGATCAGAGGGCGCGCGGTTCCGGTTTTGGCCAAACGTCACGAGGCAATAGTCGAAGTCGAGATCGCGCGCGTGTTCTTCGGCTTTCAGCCGGTGGATGATCTGGTGCTTGGTGACGCCGGGTGTTGCCCAGTCGATGGTTGCGCGCATGGCGTCGATCACGCCGTCGGACGCCGCGCTGAGTTTGGCCAGCTCATCCGGACGCTTGATTGCGCGGAGACGTTCCAAAATGGGGGTTGCGTCGCCGAATATTGCATCTGGCAGGCCGTCAGCGAGGACTTGATCCGCGTCACGGGGCAGGAACGGCGGCTCGATGCCAATGCGGGCCTTGGTGAGGCCCATGTCTGTGAGGTGTTTGACGGCCGCTTCTGCGGCGTCCCGCGTTCCCCACGTGACTGTGTGGGTGTGGATCGGCCAGAACGCACCGAGGGCCTTTTCGAAGCCTTCGATGGCGCTTCCGATGTAGGCCGCCTGATCAAGGGTGCCGGCCACGTATATCACCAGCGGCAAATAGCGGGCGTGGCCGAGGGCGTCCATGCTTTGAAAGAAGAATGAGCGGTGCCCGCCGAGGAGATAACGTACGTTGTGGGGCGAGTTTGCGATCAAGACGTCGAGGCCATGCGCCTCCATCAACGCGTCTGCTTTTTCGGTTTGGAACGGGGGCGTTGTCATTGAAGTGGCTCCTGCGTTGCATGTCTGGAGCTTATATCATGCTGGCGCGCGGACAAAAAAGGCCGGCGCAGTGGCCGGCCTTTTCAGAAACTTTATCGGCTCGTAAGTGTTACTCGCGATTGCCGAAGAGTTGCAGCAGGAACATGAACATGTTGATGAAGTCGAGATACAAGTTCAAAGCACCGGCATAGGCCGACTTGTCGAGCCATTCCTGATCGCCTGCGTGGGCATGTTCGAGGTAGGAGGTCTTGATTTTCTGTGTGTCGTAGGCGGTGAGGCCCGCGAAGATCAAAACACCAATGGCCGAAATCGCAAACGTAATTGCAGGCGAGCCGATGAAGAGGTTGACGACCATCACCACGATAAGGCCGATCACGCCCATGATGAGGAATGTGCCCCATCCGGAGATGTCTTTCTGCGTGGTGTAGCCCCAGAGGCTAAGGCCGGCAAACGCGATCGCCGTCACAAGGAACGTCTGCACAATGGAGAACCCTGTGTAGACGAGGAAAATCGAGCTGATCGACAGGCCCATGAGTGCGGCAAAGGCGAAGAAGGCGGTTTGCACGGCAGCTGCCGATCCGCGCTTCATTACAGCACCAAAGCCGAAGAACACGAATGCCAGAGGGGCAAACATCACCACCCATTTCAGCGGCGACATATAAAGTGTCTCGCCAATAGGCGTCAGGTATTGGCCTTCGCGGATTGCGACCGTCGCACCAGTTGGGTCGGCCGTTACGGACAAGCCAGCGATGGCCCATGCTGCCAGAGCAGTTATGATCATGCCAACGGACATCGAGCCGTAGACCTTATTCATATGGGCGCGAAGGCCCGCGTCTATCTCGGCCGTGCGGACACCTGGCGCGGTTCGGACGGTCTGATATTGTGCCATTATCGGTCTCTCCTCGACGTTTTTATTCACATGACCGGAATGCCCGGACACTTCCTAAGAGAATATCGGCTGGCACGGGACATTTTTCAAGGCCGAAACCCTGAGAAACGAGTCTTTTGGTCAGGTACGCGGATCAACGCGGCCGCTGATTTGGGACGCTCCAACGCGGGCGGGTGAGTTCTGCGGCCACGTCGGTTCGGCTGAGGGACACGTCAAGGCGCCCTGCGGCATCATGATTGGCGAGTGCCACACGGGATCTCTGAGCTGCAATCATTG
>CAJQNG010000126.1 GCA_905479635.1 uncultured Boseongicola sp.
TCCTTGCAGAATGGTGGCTCCTTGGGCGAAGAGAGAGACGGTCTTGGCAGCGACAACTAAGATATGTTATAAAACCTCGGACCAAATGCGAAACTGTCTGAGCTTTACTATCAATGCCACGCGATCTGACCCAGAGGCAGCGCCTCCTTGAATACCTGAAATCCTATGCGCCAGCACGCGCAAGGGATCTCGAGGATATTGGTGTCACAGCGGCAGCGATCTCGCGCTCGGTGCAGTCGGGTGAAGTCCTTCGGCTAGGCCGAGGGCTTTACGGTCTGCCCGACAGCGCGCCCAATACGCATGAGACCCTGATCGAAGTCGCCAAGCGGGCACCAAAGGCCGTCATCTGCCTGACGTCGGCCCTGGCTTTCCACGGCCTCACTGATCAACTGCCGCGTCGTGTCTGGATTGCGATTGGTGCAAAAGGCTGGGAGCCAAAAATCACATATCCAAAGATCCGAGCCGTCCGGTTCCGCGAACCGTATTTCTCCAGCGGCGTCGAGGAGCACCGCCTGGGTGGGACGACGATCAAGATGTACACGATACCGAAGACGCTTGCAGACGCGTTCCGGAACCAGCGCCTCGTCGATCGATCGATTGCTATTGAGGCTCTCAAGGCCGCGGTCGAGCAGCGCAAGGCAACTCCGTCAGCGATTGCCGACGCTGCGCGAGAATACAGTGCCTGGAACCAGATGCGTCCCTACCTCGAGGCCGTGACGTCCAATGGCTGATAAACTCAAAAACATAGCCGCATCGGTACGTCAGAGGCTGCTGAATCTCGCGCGCACGGAGGGGCAGGCATTCGACGTAGTGTTGGTCGCATTTGGACTGGAGCGGTTCATCTACCGCCTATCGGTGTCGGCACACCGTGATCGCTTCGTGTTGAAGGGCGGCATGCTCGTGACCCTTTGGACGAAAGACAAAGGCCGATTTACCCGAGACATCGACTTCCTGTCGTTCGGGGCCGTGGACGAGGCGACCCTCAAGAAGACCATCGCGGAGATCCTAGCGATCGATGCGGGCGACGGCCTCGTCTTCGACGACGCCAGTCTAACGGTAGCTCCGATCAGGGAAGATCAGGTCTACGGCGGCATGCGCCTAAAGACGACCGCGTATCTCGAAAAGACGAGAATCCCGATCACAATTGATGTCGGGTTCGGAGACGCGCTCGGAAACCCAGACTACACACTCGACTATGGCTCTCTGCTCGACTTTCCCTCGGCGTCGGTTCGCGCCTACTCCCCCGAGACGGTCATCGCGGAGAAGTTCCAGGCGATCGTTGCGCTCGGTATCGTCAATGGTCGGATGAAGGATTACTATGACCTTTGGGCGCTGCCGAAGGCCGTGGAACTCAATCTGGACGACTTGCGGACCAGCATCGAAATGACCTTTGAGCGGCGTCAAACGGGCGTGCCGAAGGAGCGACCGCCAGGCCTGTCCCAAGAGTTCGCCACCGATGCAACAAAATCCGCTCAGTGGCTCGCCTATTCCGAGGCGACTGAGATCGAAGGCTTGAGCCTCGGACAGGTCGTTGATGACATCTGGACCACGCTTGAGCCAATCTGCGCGCACACCGGCACCGCGAAATAGCGGGAGCCAAGCTGGATCTGGGCTTTCTGACCTATCAATAGCCGTGTTGCACGGAACCGGTGAAGTTCGGAACGCGCCCTTACCCATAAATAGCCTCACGTGACCGCCTCGAATTCGGGGCGGCCAAGTTTGGTCATTGTGTTGAGAACCTGCACGCCGATCCGTGCCTCCGTTCTCTGATTTTCGAGGGTCCGCGATCTCAGCTTTGGCCCAATCACTCCTTTCCAACGCCCAATTTGCGCGTCCGCGCGACTTCGTTGATTGTACCCGCTGTTGGCTTGCCAGGCCAAACGGCCTTGGGTTCGTATTTGGGCCATGTGCCGATCTCGAGACGATGGATCAGCAAGCGAATTCGGAGTGAGGACCGAATTTCTTGGAGGTGGAATGATGATCTCGACTGCATCACCAAGTCGAGCCTTGAGGAGGTCGCTGGTTGGTTTGCCATCGTAAGCTCCGTCCGCCAGAAAACGCGATACCGGATCCTCAATCTGGTCCAGAAGTCCGGGCAAGGCCGTGGGATCGTCGACGTCGTCCAGCGTCAAATCCGAGCAGATGATATCACCTGTCGTTAGGTCCACGCCCAAATGCAGTTTGCGCCATGACTTGCGTTTGGCCTTTGTTTCATGCTTGTTGTGCAGCCATTTCTTACCCGGCAGGCGCATGCACAGCATGCTGCCGAGAGGGCACCTTCGCCAAATATCTTCAGACCGGTACTGTCCACCACCAAATCGATAGGTCCGGATCTCTGGACCTCGGATTTCATTGATCGGGTCAAGCCAGAACCACGGCGTAAAAAGGTGGACGCCCTCGGTACTGGTAAATCCAGACCCATAATCCGCAATAGGCCGCGTACCAGCCCTTCAGTTTGGCGCAGCGGCTGCTTATAAACCATACCCAGCGTCAGGCATACCGAGATGGCCAGATCAGAATACACCCGTTGGCCACCTGGCGTCTGGCGCTTATCCGCCAGCCATTCGTCTTCAACCTCAGGGCTCAACCAAATTGTCACATCGCCACGCTGACGCAGGCTTTCATTGTACTCCCGCCAGTTGGTGACCTTGTACCGTTTCTTGTCAAACTTATGCCGACGCGAAGAGTTGAATTTATGCCGCATCGGGTACTTCCAGTCGGCAAAGGAATATACGGCCAAACAGAAACGCCGGTATCCATGCAACAACGCCTCACCGTACCGTCGGGTGACTTATTTTACGGATTTGAACAAAACATCAAAGATACAAAACTCAGAGACACAATTCAAAACTGTGCAACTCATCAAGTAGAGCGCCAAACAAGCCGCCTCGCGCCTGTTGGCTCGATGTCGGTCTACGACGGCTATGATATCGACGGCAACGACCTCACAACGAGAGGTATTAAGGGTATAACCTTCGAACAGTGCCAGCGCGAATGTTTGGCCTACCAAGATTGCAAAGCCGTTTCATATGTCGTCAGCAGCCAGTGGTGCTGGCCTAAGTCTGGTATCACTTCGACAACACAGAGAGATGGTGTGGTGAGTGCAATCGGGAACTGAAGCGGTGACTTCAGCATGGGTAAGCTTGAGACATCGCCGCTATGACAACAGTGGCGACGCTATAGTCGCCTTAAACTGGGATTCTGTTCCAACCAGAGGACAACAATATCTGCGACTTGTCCTTGGGTTATCGACGAAGGAGCACAGTATTGGAACCCATTGATCGTGTTGCCTTCTTCCATTACGGCTTCGGACAAGTCCAAAGTTCCAACTATGTATCCACCGCAATATTGTTCGCTTTTGTTCGTTCATATTTCCAATAACTCATTTCCACTTACGAAGCTGGGAGACGCCCAAGCAGACCCACTGCTAAGCACAAGGGAAAAAGCAAATTTGAAAAGTCTTTTCATTAATTTTGGCTCATTTTGTTGTCACGAAAAGTTTGAGTTTTCAGGGGCTCAATCATTGAACCCTAATTTAATTTTAGCCCAATTTGAGCAATGCTGTGTCCGGTCAAAGGAATATAACCCGACGTTCCTTAAGTGGTTTGCTGTAAGTCGCAGATCGCGCCGGATTGGGCGCGAAGATCAAGCATTTTCCCAGAACGGCGTCCGTAGTCGCGGAGACACCCAGAGCTCTGTCTAGTCAGGTCGAGAAGGACTCCACGGTTAGCAAGCTTGCACGGTCCGTTTCCTGCGCATTGCTGCCGTTCGTCCATAGCGTAGCATCGGTCAGACAGGGCTCCAAGCCGCCTTGCGGCACCGCAGAGAAAAGCGAGCTTTAATGGTCGCGTGAATGTCAGCTTCTACTAATTGGGCCATGAGGTCTCGCACTTGCGGCGAAAGTCCGCAATCCGCCCTTCGTGACGGCGCGGGACTTCAAGCGCGCCCGATTTCGCACTTGCAGCGAACGCTCACTTTGTCCCGCATCGTCCGCATTGCCGACCTTGACGGGCCGCAGATTAAACGGCTGCCTTGGCAGGTGTCGTTGTAGTGCTATTTATGAGAATCTACGGATAGGGACAGTTTTTGGGCGGTTTTTGTAGTGTTAATTACGAGATATCCACAGGCTCACCTTTTTCGATCGCACCGCCAACTTCTCGAAATCTCCTCCTTCAGCAGCGTTTCCGCATGGCCCATCAGCTGATGGCGCGGGGCATCTTCTCCCAGTCGACCGAGCGCTAGGTGCATTGCTGCGATCGCCCTTGCTGATGCTTCCGGCACCTGGTTTTCAGAGGTCACTTGTACCTTTTCGGGAGGTTGTTTCTCGACGATTGGCATATGGCGATTGAGAGCCAGAAACACCTTCCAAACCTCTCTCAGGGCGCGTCTTTGATACGAGAAGGCCCGGTGCGGTCGGTAGACTGCGGAAAGATCATTGCGCGGGATGGTAATCCCCTATCACTTATCCACAGCTCAAAAACATTCTCACAATTAACACTACATTCTCATAATTA
>CAJQNG010000127.1 GCA_905479635.1 uncultured Boseongicola sp.
TTCAAAGCTCTGCTCCAGTGGACGTCCTTCAACGCTTTCGATGACGAGCCCAAGCAGAATATACCCAGTGTTGCTGTAGGCCCATTGCCCCTCGGCACCAGGCGAAAACGACGGTTGACCATGTTCAACCGCAAACGCGACGAGCTCCTCCATAGTGTATCCGCGACGCAGGGCATCGGGATCAGCGAGATCACCTTCCATGATACCAGGCGTTCCGTCGGGTGCATTGTCAGTATAGCTGAAGACGCCAGCCGTGTGGTTCGCGAGTTGCCTCAGAGTAATGACATCACCATTTGGGAGCGCCGCCGCGAACTCGGGCAAGTGGCGCGATAGCGGGTCATCGAGAGTGAGGGCCCCCTCTTCCTGCAACTGCATCAAAACGGCAGCGGTGATCATTTTGGTATTGCTACCGATCTGGAACGGAGTGTCGCAAGACATCGGTGTGTTTCGGTCAGGATCAGCCGTTCCGGCGGCGCGGGCATAACGCCAATCGGCTCCTCTGACGGACAGGACGCCGCCCGGTGCGTATCCCAGCATCGAAGCAATCCCTGCCTCAGGGTCCACCATGCTTGTGAGGACCGCATCGAGTTCCGCCACAACGTTGCTTGGCAAATTGTGTTCGGCATCACACGAAACGATCACCTGAGCCCCCGCCTGCGTGGCACATAACACCAGACCGGCGATCATCAGACCAGATTTGCGCATTATTCTTATCCCATGATGCCTAGTTCGGTTTTTGGTGCAGAAGCGACCTGGTTCACTTCAAATATCGCGCATTGACCCAGCCACGCTCGCGCATATCGGTCATCATCTCGATCTCGCACCAGCGGGAATTGCCCTGCATCTGGCAATTGAGGCGGCGCACGCGATCGCCGTTGCCCAGCTTGCCGATGATCCGGTAATTTGTGCTTGGACCACTGCGCACGTTCAGCAAATCGCCCGAGGAAACGCCAGTGACGCGCAAGACGGCCCCGCCGTCTTCACTTTGCCTGGTGTGGCCCGGCAGATAGGCGTTCTGCTCGCGGCCTTCCACGAAGAATCTGATCATCCGGTTTCCGTCAGGCGCGTAGGAGCAGGCAAAGCTTTCCATCCGGGTTTCAAGATAGATGTTGCCATTGATCGCATGCGTCCCATCAACACGCCGGCCGTTATACTTCATGTCGGTTTGGGCTTCGTAGTTGCGGAAATAGCCCTGCGCTGCGTGGGCGCATTCACCAAGCATCAACCCTTGCGACTGCGCCTGTGCCGGGGATGCCGCGAAACCTGCCGCAGTCAGGCAGGCCAGAAGCATCATTAGGGAAAGGAAGGTCTGAAACATGATCAGTGTCTCCGGAATTCCAAGGTCACCGCACAGGTCAGGTGCGGCGCAAAAACTTGATGACGACAAGCAGGATAACCGCACCCAGCGTGGCCGCAATTAGGGCGCCGACAATACCGCCACCGATATTGAGGCCAATTGCCGGGAAAAGGTAGCTGGCGAGAAGTGAGCCGCCGATCCCGATCAGGATGTTGCGGCCCAAGCCGGAGCCGGACCCCTTGACGACTAGGCTGGCCAACCAGCCGACGATCGCGCCGATAACGACCGCGATCAGAAGACCCGCAATGAGCCCAAGCCCCGTGCCTATCGCCTCGGGCGTCGCCTGCGCGAAGGCCGGCGTTGCAACGAAGCCAAAAACCGGAAATACCATATGCTTATTCATTGAAAAGCCCCCTCCCAAAAAAACAGTTCAAACAGTCTGATCAGCTTACACAACGAGGCCGAAAAGTAGACACATTTGATTAAAACATGTCAGGAAAGGGTCTTGTCAAGGGAATTTGAGTTGAGGCGGGCGGGGGGGTCTCGTAGCCTTCACTCATGACAAAAGTTACCCATTCAAGTATTTTGAACCTGTTGCTCCTTAAGTTGCTTTGCACGATGGCGAGGGACAGTCCGATACCTGTGAAACAGGCATGCAAGGGTTGCGCGAAGCTGCATGAGCCTGAACGCGACGCGGGACAGGAGCACGATTAATGAGTGTCCCCGGTTCCGATATCAGGAGAGATCGGCTGCTTTTTTTGGACATCGCCCGAACCATCGCACTGTTCGGGATGATCGTTTTCCATTTATTCAGGGACCTGGAGGTCTTCGGGATGATCGCGCAGGGAACAACGCTGAACGATGGATGGGCCATTTTCGCGCGCGCCATTGCTGGAAGCTTTTTGTTCCTGTCCGGTGTGAGCCTTGTTTTGGCCCATGCCCGTGGCTTTCGCGGCAAGGCTTGGTTGTGGCGGTTCGTCCTGATTTCTGGCGCCGCCTGTCTAGTCACCGTGACCACTTACGTAGCCTTCCCCTCGCAGTATGTTTTTTTTGGCATCCTGCATGCACTCGCGGTGGCCAGCCTTTTGGGCGTGCCGTTTCTTTTTGCACCAGTGTGGGCATCGTTCATTGGTGCTGCGGTGATCCTGATCGCCTCTGCGACAGTCGGGCGCGCCGTGTTCGCGTCTCCATGGATGGCCTGGACAGGACTTGGGATGGAGGTGCGCGCATCGATGGATTTTATTCCCATTGTTCCCTGGCTGGCACCGTTTTTTCTGGGAATCGTCGTAGCAAGGATTGCCGATCCCAAAAGCCTCGAGCCGAAATGGCCGCGCCGTTTTCCCGCGCAGGCCATGGCCTGGCCCGGCA
This sequence comes from uncultured Boseongicola sp., assembly GCA_905479635.1. Taxonomy (GTDB): domain Bacteria; phylum Pseudomonadota; class Alphaproteobacteria; order Rhodobacterales; family Rhodobacteraceae; genus Boseongicola. Next base: position 2,666 of record CAJQNG010000127.1, read on the forward strand.
GACACAGCCTGGCTGTGTATCTGCTTCATCAACCCGTATTGCTAACCCTGACCTGGGCAGCCTCGACGGTGGTGCAATGATCATCTGTCTGGTCAAATCCGAGCGCCGCAACAAGTTTCCGCACGATCTGCGCAGGTTTTCCGATTTGACAAATTTCCTTGCAGCGAGTGTGATGTTTACGAAAGATCTCAAAATCAAGGACTTCAAGAGCGTGGTAGAAAATCTTCGTTCCTCGCAGGGCTGGATGGCACTCCTGGCGATAGGATGTCTCGGTATTGCGGTCGGTCCCGCACATGCACAGGTCATGGATGTGACCGGATCCATTCTCCCTGAAATCGAAGTTCGCGGCCGGGGCTGGGGCCAGATATTCAATCCCGCCGAACTTTTGGATTTCGCGATAGCGCTGCTTGAAACGACCGTTATGATCGCAACGATCGCCTATCATCCCGTCAAGCTAGCGACCCGTCGTACAAGATCGGATTTCGATGCGCCGAGAGATCTGTTCGTCTATGCCCTGATCGGGATGGTTGTCGGTTTCCTGATCATGCACCACGGATATCTCATTGGCTTCGTGCTCTTTGGTCTCGGCGGTCTATTGCGCTTCAAGTCCGACGACGGGTCGGCCGACACAATGCGCCTTATCCTGGTAACCCTGATCGGGCTATGCGTCGGTTTGGATTTGCCCGTTGTGGCCCTGATCACAACCGCAAGTGCCTGGGTCGTGATTTATGTCTTCGGCGGACCCGTAAATTTCGAACTGGAGGTCCGCTTTTCAGAAGACAGCACAAGCTCCGACGCGATGCTCGCCTTGCGTAAGCAGTTGTCCGAGCGTGGAGTCAAAACGGTGTCGATGAGCAAGACCAAGTTCAAACCCATCGTGAGCTACGTCGTATCGGGCCCGCGCGGGTTTCGACGATCCGCGCTCGAGCGCGAAATGATACAGTTGGTTGCAGCCCCTGAAAACGGGATTGCCGACTGGCATGTTGACTGAGGCGCGAACAAGATGATTCCCCTGTCCAGGTCATGTCTGCACACGGTCGCTTTGGGGGCGTTGGCGACTTTTTTCCTGTCTGTGGACTATGGATTTTCAGCCCCCGCCAAGCACGAGCACATGATGCTGCGCTTTGTCAGTTCTGAAAAAATAGCGGATAGGAGCCTTGATTTTACCGAAGTCTCGGGCCTGAGCCTGTCAGAAAATGGTGGCTTCTTGGCCGTCAGCGATGGTGCCGCTCGGCTCTTTAGCCTGGACGACGCGGGAAAGGTTCAGCGGAAGGACTCTTTGCGCGCTGTGCCGGGCTTGGAGGGAGTGGCTTTTGATGCTTCTGGAGGGCGCATCCTCGCCGTGCGTGAGGACACGTCCGAGATCCTTGACTTAGCACAGGACGGGCGCGTCACCCGGCATCCCATTCTGGCGATGCAGGGGGCGGGTAGTCTGGCGGAGCATTTTGCAGTAACCGACGCCAACGACGGGCTGGAAGGGATCACCATCGATCCCGAAACCGGAACGGTTTTCGTGGTAAAAGAGCGTGAGCCGAGGCTGCTGATCGAAATCGCACCGGACCTAACTCAAGTGCTTGGGATCGTGCCTTTGACCGGCTCTGCCGGGTTTGTGTCTGACGGGGCAAAAGATGATCGTCTGGATGTTTCCGGCCTGGCTTGGGACGGGCCTCGGCATGGGCTGTGGATAACCAGCGATACCGGACAGGCGATCTACTTTTTCTGCTTTGCCACGATGAAAGCAAGGGGCTGGGCCTTGATGAGAGAGGCCGGGGGAAAGTCCCGCCGTGTTGAAAATGCCGAGGGTGTCGCTCTGAGCTTGGACGGACAGACCATCTTCATCGTTACCGACGACGGCATAGACTCCCGTCTTCTTACCTATCGAATTGACTAGATTTATGGGCACATATGGTGCCTTCAGACACTGAGAATGGAGATCGAGCGATGACCAAATCATCAAAATTTGCGGCCAGCCTCGCGGTGGCTGTCTGCCTCACGGGATGGGCCGGATCAGCAGCGGCATCGGATTTCACGTCCAGATCGGGCGGCGCGTCCGAAACCGAGATGCTCTCTCGTTCGAACCCGTTGCCGGCTGACGGCCTCGCCTTCGTGCGTCCTGTTCTTACCGGGATCATGTATCGCGCCGGGTTCAAAGGGGGCGACAAGTCGCGCACCGGGCTATCCACAGCACAGCGCGGTCAGCTTTGTGAAGCAGGTTTTTCCGGAGCATTTTATGCGGATTTTGGAAAGAATACCGACTACGGCCAGACCTCCTGCGGATCGGGCGCACTCAACTACGAGTCGGCCCGCTCTTCGCGTCCCGCTGCCGTGATGAAAGCTGTGCATGACAGGATCACGGATAGTGGCGGGCCGATTCTGGTGCATTGCATGTGGGGTGTCCACGCCTCAGGCGCCCTGTCGGCGATGGCGCTGGTGCAGTTCTGTGACTGGTCCGAGGCGCGAGCCAAAGCCTATTGGGACGAGGCGCGCAATGGGGCGCCCTGTTCCGGTGGTTGCGACGCCTGGATTGACGCCAAGTTCGATAAATTCAAGTTTGACCCCGCGCTGAAGATTTCGACCAACCAGCAAGCAGCGATCTGCCCGAAATGAACACCATGAAAAAGCACCTGATCTTTGCACTGATCACCGCCGCAGCGCCGGCCATGGCCTCAGATACTGTTCTTGGAGCTGAAACCGTTCATCAAAGCCCCAACGGGATCGCCGAACGCTGTGTGCGCATCGCGCCGGCCCCCGGAGGGACGTATGGCAAGAACGACCTCGAACAGGAGGCCGCCTACTGCGCCATCGATCTCTATGCCGCTGACGTGGCCATGTGCCCCAAGACCTGGAGCACCAGCCCGGGAACTATGATCCACGACATCAGCGCAGGCCCTTACGCCGGGGATCGGGCGGAATTTGAACGCAATGCCTGCAAGGAAGGGAAATCTGCGAGCAATCTTGCCAAGGACACACTGGCCAAGTTCAAGCCAACGATGAACGCCAAGGGTACCAGCGGCACGTTCGCTCCGTCGCCACTGCTCTATTATCATTTCTCGCGGTATTTCGACACGACGGTCAAGGTGCCTGTCACGGTCTGGCGGTCGATTGACGCCGGCGAGCACCTAGCAGAAGTGGCGCGCGCGGGGCTTTCCTTGTCCAGCGGCAGTCACGGTGGGCGGATGAACCATGCTGGATGGGTGGCGCTGGTCAATGCCGAGAAGAACCCCGGCAGCTATCAGCCGACGGATGATCTGTTCACCGCCGATCGCAGCCAGATTTATGGAGCGCTGACCAGCAGTCCGGGGCATCGCTATGGCTCTGAGGTTAATGGCACGCGCGTCTCGGGTTGGGGCAAAGGCCAGAACCTGGATTTCCAGAAAACGCCTGCTTTCCTGGCATTGCGGTCGGACAAACCCCTGATCCAAGCAATCGAAAGCGGGCTGACCGAGGGGCGAAAGGACCGGCAGATAGCCAAGGACTTGGGGCAATCAGTGACGCCGCAGCAAATGGTGTTCTGGATGACCGAACTGACCGAGATTGTGCTGCTCGACTTCATCTTCAGCCAGCAGGACCGGGTCGGAAATATCGATTTCACACCGTATTACTATTGGGTTGAAGACGGAAAGCTGAAGCACAAACGGGCAAAACACCACGAAGCAGGTGACGGGTCGGTTCCGGCAGACGCCATTCTGTTGCGGCGAACCAACCTAAACGACAACGATGCCGGTGGCCGCGTGCAATACGCCAATTTCGCCAAAAGCACGCAAATGCTCGAAAAGCTCCTCCATATGAACGCGGACACCTACAGCAAGCTGGTGGCGCTGAATGCGGATTTGCAGAGCGGCGGCCCGATCTTTGAATGGCTAGAAACATCCTTTGGTCTGGGCGAACGTGAGGTGGCGCAGGTCGTGAAGAACACTGCACTGGCAACTGATATCCTGCGGCAAAGCTGTGAGCGGGGACAGTTGATCTTTGATCTCGAACCCAAGCAGTTTTTCGAAACCGGCAGTGTAATCGCAAAGGCAATCCCCTGTGATGGCAGCTAGAGCGTTCCTGAGCGCACTCTTTCTGCTGATCTTTTGCGGGTCCGCTTTGGCCCAGACGTTGCGGGTTGCGGTCATTTCCGACCTCAACGGTTCCTACGGGGCGACGCATTACAGCCCCCGGGTGGCAGCGGCTGTAGAGCGCATCATCGCACTTGTCCCGGATCTGGTCATTTCCACTGGAGACATGGTGGCGGGGCAACGCCGCCCGGTTCTGAGCGAACTAGAAGTGCGGGCGATGTGGGACGCGTTCCATTACGCAGTCACCGGCCCGCTAAGCAGCGCTGGCATTCCCCTGGTCGTCACTCCGGGGAACCATGACGCATCCGCCTATGGCGGGTTTGAGGAAGAGCGCGCAATCTTCGCCGAGCAATGGCGTGCGAGGAAGCCCATTCTCGATTACATCGACGACGGCGACTACCCTTTCTTCTACGTCTTCGAGATAAGCGGCGTACGTTTTGCTTCACTCGATGCCACAACGCTCGGTCCCCTTCGAGGGGATCAGATAAACCGTTTGTCCAAAGCAATGAAGGGCGCAGGAACGGCTGTCACCTTCAGCCACTTGCCACTTTGGCCCTTCGCCCAGAACCGCGAGCGCGAAATTATCGGCGATCCGGCGCTGGAGGCGCTCTATCACAAGCTGGATGTCGATTTGCATCTGTCGGGCCACCACCACGCCTTTTATCCGGGCTGGAAGGATGGCGTGGCCTATGTCTCGCAGGCATGTCTGGGGGGGGGCACACGGGTTCTGATCGGAGACACGGTCCGAAGCGAGCGTAGCTTTACGGTGCTGGAATTCGACACCGAAGGTCTAGACTCTGTGCAAGCTTATACTGGCCCTGACTTTCGAGAGCAGCTCGACCAAACCAGCCTGCCACCACAAGTGATATCCCCCAATGCCACGCTGAAACGGCTCGACCTTGTGAATTAGCCCGCTGTTCAAACATTGCTGACGTACAGAACGAGAAGCGCAATTCCGATCATGGCACTGTCAGACGAAAGTGACTTGAGACGGGCAGTCCGGTTTCATACCCTTGTATGATGACCAAACATTCGCCATTTCACTACTTCAAAAAGAGCCTAGAAATCATGCGGCTGGCGGTAATTCCGTACGTTTGGTTTCCATGGTCACTTCGCGACGTCGAGGCCTTGCTGCATGAGCGCTGGATTGAAATCAGTCGTGAGACCGTTCGCCTCTAGTGGAATAGGTTTGGTCCAATGTTCGCCAGCGCGATAGAAAAGCGCGTGGATATTCGCGTCAGGAGACGATTTTGGAACTTATCGATGCGGAAAGAAATTTCATAGTACGACTACAACAAATCGATGCCGATTGAAGAACCGGCATTGGTTCTTTGGAAGGGCACTCGTTGACTTAAATAAATCTTGTTGCGGATATTTTCATTTTGGTTAGCCTCGGAAAACAGGATCTGCCAGAGAAATGGACGCCTGATTAACACTATTTCCTGAAGGAAAAGCCAATGAAGAAACGGATTGTGCTGGTAACAGCAATCTTGGCAACTGCATCACTTGCTGGCTGCGTTGAGGAGACGGCATACAAAGCGGAGCCGACGCCCGGCTCCAACGAGCGTGCCTATATCGACGATGGCTGTGTCGCAGGTACTCGGGATGCAAAGGCGAACATGAGCAGCGTCTATGAGCGGTATGCTGACCAGTATGATACGCGCTTTGAACCCTATTTTCGGCAGGGCTATGAGGAATGTTGGACTGCAA
>CAJQNG010000128.1 GCA_905479635.1 uncultured Boseongicola sp.
TCTGCGGACACAGTCGCCCTAGGGGCGTAGAATATCGACAATTTCAGCGGCGCAGATTTCCACTCAGCGGCCGCTTCATTCCTGAATACTTTGAAGATAGTCCACAAGGACTGCAATTCGTCCACGCGTAATAATTTCGGAGCTGTAGGGACCGAGGCTTTCTACGTCAGATTTAAAACGGTTCCCCCAAATTGGCATCGGACCTCCGTGGGCGCGCACTCCGGTTCGACCGTCTACAATCTCGAAGGCTTTAAGAAAGGGGAACACTCCGTCGTTGGCTGCGGCGAGGCCGGTCAATCCGGGAACCTCGACATTCATCATCGAGGCAAAGGGACCGTCTCCCTTCGCAGACTCTCCATGACAAACTGCACAGGCAACCATGAACTCTTCTTTGCCTGCAAGGTCTTCCGCCGTAGCGGCTGAAAATGTGCCTAGGATGGCTGCCGAGGCAGCCAAAATTGTCTTTCTGAGCATGATAGCCTCCTTTGTTTCCCAATCACATTGGCAGGAAGGCATGCCTGCGAGACCTTCGCCATGATTTGCATCAATTGCTAATATCTATCATCCAGTGACGGTCCGGTCGGTCACTTCCGGCGATCTGGTCAACTTGGACCGGGAGGGACTAAGGGTGCTATTGTTTATTATCACAAAGACAAAGGTCCTGGTCGGCGCGCTGAAGGCCTTTAAACGAAGCAATCCCAACCGACTGACTGAGCTTGATCGCCAAATGGGTGTCCTGCGCGGCTATCGAAAGCGTGCCGAAGGCCATCGGCGACGGGCGTTAAAGGAGTGGCTGTTGGTGTCAGAAGGCTAAAATGCGAAACGAACCAAATCTTGTCTTCTAGTTGTATTGTAGATTAGGAAAAATCTTTAACATTTTGAATTTAAATATTTATATCTATTTTTAAATTTGCGGGCAGCGGATCGAATGCCTGATAACGCATAACATCATCCCCAAAAGTGGGGACCGGTTTTGGGATCAGATGATCGATCACATACGCGCAGAGATAAGGGTCGAGCTTCATCAAAATTTTGCGCGATCCTCTAAATCGAAAAGACCGATTATGCGACGTGGTGACCCCCGAGGGCCAAGCGTGCCAAATAAAATCTGAGAAAACTTAAGGTCAGCTCGCCGCACAAATATCTGGTTTCCAATGGTTTTTTACGGAGTGACACTCGACTGCACCCCCCTCCGCCAACGCCCCAAAGCGACGCGCTCTCAGTCGACGCCTGATTGCGACGCAAGCGCGCAAACACGCTTGCGCGCTTGCGGCAATCCCTGTGTTATGGTTCAAGCAATGGACTGTTTTGAACGAAAGAGTTTGGTTGATGAGCGATTTTGCCCGCCGCCGCACAATTATGGTCGACACACAGGTTCGCCCCTCTGATGTCACCAAGTTTCCGATCATCGAGGCGATGCTGACCGTGCCGCGCGAAATCTTCGTGCCAAGGGCGCTGCAAGAGGCCGCCTATGCAGGTGAAAACCTTAAGATTGCACCGGGGCGGACGCTTTTGGATCCGCGGACGTTGGCCAAAATCCTTGAAGCTGTGAACATTCAATCCGATGATCTGGTTCTCGATGTGGCCTGTGGGTTTGGCTATTCGTCTGCCGTTGCAGCACATATGGCAGAAGCGGTCATTGCGCTGGACGACAATTCCGACCTCTGCGGCGAAGCCGAAAGCGCGCTTTCGACGGTGGGTATCGACAATGTGGCTGTGGTGGAAGGCCCGCTTGGAGACGGTGCGGCCCAGCATGGCCCTTACGATGTCATCTTGATCCAGGGCGGTGTTGAGGTCGTCCCAAAACCATTGATAGACCAACTCAAAGACGGTGGCCGCATCGCGGCGATCTTCGAAGACGGGCGGCTTGGCACGGTGCGTGTTGGACTGAAGACAGGCGGCGCTGTCACGTGGCGCTACGCGTTCAACGGTGATGCGCCCTTGTTGGCCGGATTTTTGAAGAGCGCTGAATTTGCTCTGTAACGTATTTCTTTGAAAGGGAAGACCTTGAACCTTCGCTCCCTGAACACGCTCGCTGCACTGGCCGTTGGCGCAGTGATTTCAACGACTGCACAGGCGGAAACGCTGTCGGACGCCCTGGTGTCGACCTATCGCAATTCTGGCCTTATTGATCAAAATCGCGCCGTTTTACGCGCGGCAGACGAAGATGTGGCTCAGGCGATTGCTGTGCTGCGTCCGGTGCTTGGGTATCTTGCCTCGGTTGGATACGACGATACGTCACAAAGTGCCGGGTCTAGCGCGTCGCTTCGCCTGTCGGTTGATATGCTGCTGTATGATTTTGGCCGCTCGCAGCTTTCTATCGATATCGCCAAAGAAACTGTGCTGGCCACGCGTGCCGCTCTGATCGACGCCGAAAATACCGCACTGTTCAATGCCGTGGACGCGTTTCAGGCGGTGCGGCGGTCGGTGGTGTTTGTTGAGTTGCGCGAAAACAACGTCCGCCTTTTGATCGAGCAATTGCGCGCCACGCGCGACCGGTTTGAAGTGGGTGAGGTCACGCGCACCGATGTATCGCTGTCAGAGGCAAGTCTTGCCGCAGCGCGCAGTTCGCTGGCGGCCGAACGGGGTGGTCTGGCCCGCGCCAAGGAGCAGTATCGCACGATTGTTGGCGACTATCCGGGCACCCTAGCACCCGCGCCGGGTATGCCGTCGATCCCGGCGACCGAAGGCGAAGCACGCGCCATCGCGCGACAGGAAAATCCGATTGCGAAACAGGTGCAGCATCAGGTCAAAGCGGCCGAACTTGGCGTCCAAATCGCGTCGCGCGCCATGCGTCCGTCGCTGAATGCCAATGGACGGCTTTCGGTGAATGATGACGGGGACGAAAGTGCGAGCATCGGTTTGGAGTTGTCGGGGCGGATTTATCAGGGGGGCGCAATTTCTTCGCAGCTGCGTCAGGCGCAGGCGCGCCGCGATGAGGCCCGCTCACAGCTTTACACCGCCGGTCTTCAGGTCGACCAACAGGTCGGTAATGCCTACGCAAATCTGGCGGTCGCGATTGCCAGCATTGATGCCTCAAGACAGCAGGTGAGCGCGGCCGAGTTGGCCTTGCGCGGCACCCGTGAAGAGCTGCAACTTGGTGCACGCACCACGCTGGACGTGCTTGATCAGGAACAAGAGGTGCTGGATGCGCGCACAAACCTTGTGTCCGCGGAAGTGGATCGCATCGTTGCCGCCTATCAGGTACTCGATTCTATCGGGCTTATGACGGCCGAAAATCTGCGCCTGAACGTGCCGATTTACGACCCCGCTGCCTATTACAACGCGGTCAGTAACGCGCCGCGCGGGCAGGTAAGCAAGCAGGGACAGGCGCTTGATCGCGTGCTGCGCTCGATCGGCAAACAATAGCGCCGAACGGTTGTGTGCGTCCGGTCCGGTCGCTACGATGTCAGGGGTAAAAGAGTCGGTCAGAATGTCAAAAGCAGGCGCAGGTCAGAACGTGGAAGACATGCTGTCGTCAGTGCGACGGCTGGTTTCTGACGAACTTCCGCGGATGCCACGGGCCGAGGTTCCACAAGGTCCCGCAGCCCTTGTTCTAACCGAGGCACAGCGCATCGAAGCCCCGCTGATTGGGCACAACTCGCGCCGAAAATCTCTGGAAGACCGGATTGCCGAACTTGAGGCGGCGGTCGCCGACAGCTCGGACGACTGGGAGCCCGATGGCAGTGAAGATTTGGAACAACACCGTCCCGATCACATTGTGTTCAAGGCAAGCCGTGCCGTCACGCGCCCCCCAAGCGCGCCGCTTCAATTGACGGAAGTCTCGCATAGTGTGGGACCCGCCGCAGTTTTGCCGCCCGCCCCGGAAGAAACGTCAGAGCCCGCGCCGGACCCTGCGCCGACGCGCGAGCGCTTTGTGTCGGTCGTCGCAGCCGCCCCCGACGTGCGTGGCGAAGAAACTGAGGCCGACCTTCAAGATCAGGTCGAAACAGCGCTGACCGAAGCGGTGACATCGGCCATCGTTGACATGGCGCAAGACGCCCTTACGGGCGACGATGCGTTTGGACAGACGCTGGCCGAGGCGGTTGGAGCCGAAAAAAATGACAGTGTGAGCGACGTCGCGCCACAGGCCGAAAGTGTGGACGATGCACTTCCGAGGGCGAGGGCGGCCCGTGCATCTTTTGACGGCGCCGACATTCGCCCGCTGATCTCAAGCCTTATCCGCGAAGAACTTCAGGGCGATCTGGGCGAGCGCATCACCCGCAATGTGCGCAAACTTGTGCGGCAGGAAATTCAGCGTGCGCTTGCCGTACGCGAGGTCGAGTAAGCACTCCCTTTGCACGCCCCAGCCAGCTGCTGCTTGGGGAAGCAGCCTTAGGCAAGCTCACGAAAAAAAGGAACTTACAGTCTTGCGTTGCCGGGGCGCTTTTGCGCCCGACATCTCGCTTTATGGTGTCAGTGTCGATCTGGGGGATGGGTATCCTGGCGCAAACGGTCAATGGTGCGCGTTACTCCTCGGATGCCCGGCAGTCGATGTTTGCCGTCGACAACAGCTTTATACCGTGCGGCGTGGTGCTTGGATGTGCGGTCCGGCGGGGCGGCCACGTGTTCATGTGCTTTGACAGGGGCCGCACTTTTGCATCTGGCGCTGGACGTCCCGCTTCACACACAGCGCGCGTCAAAACCTCTGACCGCGCCCCAATTGGGTGTTTGAAAGTCCTGTAGGCTATTGCGACAACGCCGCCTATGCGGGCGTTATCAGCCATGTCGCCCTTCGTCTCTTCGGGGCGGCGGTCGTGGTGATCTGGACGCGCACGAAAGTTTTATGGGGGCGCATCTGACCGCAGTTGTGGTCGTGATGGACCTGGCACGCTCAGGCGTCTGGCGTCTTATTTTCTGACGTCCTGGCCTGGGTTTTGGTCAGACTTCCTCGATACGGATCGCCACAGGGGCGCCTGCCAGGACGCCAGTGCCGTCCATCGCCGACAGGGCCTCGTCCAGGGCCGAACGTGTCGTTTTGTGGGTGACAATCAGCACCGGCGCCGTGGTGTCTTGATGCCCGTACTGGCGCATGCGATCGATCGAAATCCCCGCGTCCCCCAGGACCGTCGCAATCTTTGCCAATGCGCCGGGCTTATCCACCAGCGCAAACCGCAAATAGAACGCGGCGGGGGCGCTCGAAACAGCGGATCGCGCCGCAACCAATTCGCCAGCAGGCCGCCCGAAGGTCGACACGCGTGTTCCGCGCGCAAGGTCCAGCACATCGCTTAAAACAGCGCTTGCCGTTGGGCCTTCGCCCGCGCCGGCACCGCGCAGAACAATCTGCCCAACGCTGTCGCCTTCCAGCACGATCATATTGGTCGCATTCTCAAGTTGCCCAAGCGGCGAGGTCGCGGGCACCAGACAAGGGGACATGCGTGTTTCCAGACCGCGCCCGGTCATCTGGGCCACACCAAGAAGCTTGATCCGGTAGCCCATGTCGGCGGCCTGTTCGATGTCTTCGATGCTGATCCGCTCGATGCCTTCTATGGCCATCGCGCCAAAATCAACCTGCGTGCCGTATGCAATCGACGCCAAAAGCGCGAGTTTATGTCCGGCATCAATGCCGCCGACGTCCAGGGTCGGATCAGCCTCAAGATACCCTAAGGCCTCGACTTCGCCAAAGACCGTCTGATAGTCCAGCCCCGCATCCTGCATCCGCGTCAGGATATAATTGCAGGTGCCGTTCATCACGCCCATGACGCGGGTGATCTCGTTGCCTGCAAGGCCTTCGCTCAAGGCTTTGATCACCGGGATGCCGCCCGCAACGGCCGCCTCAAACCGCAGACAGGCGCCTTTTGCTTCTGCGGCCTCGGCCAATGCCTGACCATGCACGGCCATCATCGCTTTGTTCGCGGTCACAACGTCTTTGCCCGCGGCAATCGCGGCTTCGGTTGCGGCCTTTGCGGGGCCATCTTCGCCGCCCATAAGTTCTACGAAAACATCGACATCATCGCGCACGGCCAAGGCGACCGGATCGTCTTCCCAGCCGTAACCGGACAGATCGACACCACGATCCCGCGTTTTGCTGCGCGCAGACACGGCCGAAATCGTCACCATGCGACCTGTGCGCGAGGCCAACAGGTCCGCGTGGGTCTGGACGATCTTTACGACGCCTGCGCCGACTGTTCCCAGTCCGGCAATTCCAAGGCGAAGAGGCTTAGTCATGGCATGCGGCTCCTTATTCAACCGGGCGGTGTTACCGCGTCGCGCGGGCCGGGGCAACGCCCGGCGCAGTGCATATGTGGATTACTGCGACAGCAGGGTCCGGAGGCGATCGAAACTGTCCTGATCCGTCAGCGGTGTGCTCAAAATAGCCGCGCGCAACCGAAGTTGCGCGGCGCGGGTTTCGAGGCTCTGAAAGGCTGCACTTTCGTCCCAGGCACTGCCGGGCGGTCCGCCGAGGTTGCCCAATGGCTGAAGCTTTGGCCAGTCGCCCGACGTCACATTGCCGCCCGGATCCACGACATTTGGCCAGTCGCCGCATCCAGCCAGGGCAAGGCCGCAAAGTATGACAAGAAATCCCGGAGATTGCATGGCGCCAATGTGACCTCAGCGCCGTGCAACCGCAAGGGGCGCGCAATCACCAATTGAAATGAACGCTTGTTCATATACAAGCACCGGTATGGCTCGAAAAGCAGGCTCCCACGCCGATATTACCGGCCCCGCCATCCGTGACGCCGCCCTTCGGTTGTTCGCGCGGTCCGGGTATGCGGCCGTATCGATGCGCCAGATCGCGGCCGAGGTCGGGGTCGGGGCCGGGGCGCTGTACCTTTATACACCCGACAAACAAACGCTGCTTTTTGATCTGATGCACGATCATATGACCGCGCTTCTGGCCGCGTGGGATGCGACCGTGCCCGTCAAAGGCGTGGCGTTGCGCCTTGAGCAGTTCGTCGCGTTCCATATCGACTTCCACATTGATCGCCCCGACGCGGTGTTTCTTGCCTACATGGAACTGCGAAACCTCACGCCCAAGAACTTCGCCGCCATCGAAACGCTCCGGCGCGCTTACGAGGATCGTCTTGAAACGGTGCTGGCCGAAGGGCAAGAGACCGGAGCCTTCGCGATCGAGGACACCCGCGTTACGACAATGGCTCTGATTGCCATGTTGGCGGGCATTCACGTGTGGTATCGCGACGGCGGCCGCCTGTCGCGGACCCGAATTCAGACGCTTTACAGAGACCTTGTGCGAAGGACCGTCTCGCCATGACACAAAACGATAAACCCGAGGAAATCTTATCTGTTCTGCCCCCGACTGCCGGGCGTCGATGGATGGGTATCCTTGTTTTTTTCGCGCTTGGCGTGGTTTTTTTGTGGCTTGGCATCGCCAATTCGCCATCCTTCGGCTGGCGCATCGTTTTTATTGTCGGGGGGGCCGTTTCGCTTTGGGGCTCTGATGTTATGCGGCGATCCACGGATGATGAGATTGTGCTTACCCGCGAGGTTTTGCGCACCAGGTCGGGACGTATTCTTACGCGTGTCGATAACGTTGATAAGGTCGATCGCGGGGCGTTTGCGTTCAAACCTTCGCAGGGGTTTCTTGTGCGTCTTAAAACTCCGACCGAGGCCGGTTGGGCGCCCGGCCTTTGGTGGGCACGCGGCACATTCGTCGGCATCGGCGGTGTTGTGTCGGGCGGGCAGGCCAAGGCGATGGCCGAGATATTGACCGCGCTTAGCCTGAATTTGATGCCGTCTTACGACGACGACTAAAACATCCTGCCCATTTCTTGGGCAGGGTTTGTCTGGCAATCCCCGAGACTTTCGATAGGCTTCCCCCAACAGGCGACAAAAGACCGCAATATAACTGCGATAGGGAGGGACAAATATGTCCTCACAAGCCAGCAACGAACCGACTTTCCGCGAAAGTGTCGATCTCATGTTCAACCGCGCTGCGGCGTTATTGGACCTGCCGCCCGGCCTTGAAGAGAAAATCCGCGTCTGCAACTCGACGTATACCGTGCGCTTTGGGGTTAAATTGCGCGGCAAGATCCACACCTTTACCGGTTACCGCTCTGTCCATTCCGAGCACATGGAGCCCGTCAAAGGTGGTATCCGCTTCTCGCTTGGGGTCAATCAGGACGAGGTTGAAGCGCTGGCCGCGCTTATGACTTACAAATGTGCGCTGGTGGAAACGCCGTTCGGTGGGTCCAAAGGCGGGCTTTGCATCGATCCGCGTGCCTATGAAGAAGACGAGATGGAACGTATTACCCGCCGTTTCGCCTATGAGTTGATCAAACGCGATCTGATCCATCCATCGCAGAACGTACCGGCCCCGGATATGGGCACGGGCGAGCGCGAGATGGCATGGATGGCGGACCAATATGCGCGGATGAACACGACGGATATCAACTCCAGGGCCTGTGTGACCGGCAAACCACCGCACGCGGGCGGCATTCAGGGTCGGGTCGAGGCCACGGGGCGCGGCGTGCAATATGCGCTTCAGGAGTTCTTCCGCCACCCAGACGACATGGCCAAGGCCGGTCTCAGCGGATCGCTCGATGGCAAACGCGTTATCGTTCAGGGCCTTGGCAACGTGGGCTACCACGCGGCTAAATTCCTATCCGAAGAAGACGGCTGTAAAGTTGTCGGTATCATCGAGCGTGATGGCGCGCTGGTGGACGAGAGCGGGTTGGATGTTGAAGCTATCAGTCACTGGATTCGCTCCCACGGCGGCGTCAAAGGCTTTGCCGACGGCACTTACGTTGAAAACGGATCCGTGGTTCTTGAAAACGAATGCGAAATCCTGATCCCGGCAGCGTTGGAGGGCGTGATCAATCTGTCGAATGCCGACCGCGTCAAGGCGCAGTTGATTATCGAGGCTGCAAACGGTCCTGTTACGGCCGGAGCGGATGAGATCCTGCGCAAGAAGGGCTGCGTGATTATTCCAGACATGTACGCCAACGCGGGCGGTGTGACGGTGTCCTACTTTGAGTGGGTCAAGAACCTCAGCCATATCCGCTTTGGCCGCATGCAGCGTCGTCAGGAGGAATCGCGCCACCAGCTTTTGGTCAACGAGTTGGAGCGTCTGTCGAAAGACGCGGGCGTTGGCTGGCAATTGTCCAAAGGCTTCAAGGATAAATACCTGCGCGGCGCGGGCGAGTTGGAGCTTGTCCGCTCGGGTCTCGAGGACACCATGCGAGCCGCCTATCAGGCGATGCGCGAGACCTGGCACGACCACCCCGAGATCACCGATCTGCGCACTTCGGCCTATGTGGTATCCATCGGTCGCATTGAGGCGAGCTATCGCGCCAAGGGTCTCTGACCCCCAAAAACACGGTAATCGCCAAAGATGTCCGGCGATTACCCGCCCTATAGGCAACAATCCTCAAATTTACATAAAATTATCGCCAAATGGAGCGGAGGAATCGCAATACGGTTCCTCAATTCCGCCGTTTTTATGGCGCTAAATAGACCTCTGAAAAAGTAGATCCTCTCCCCCCGGATCCCCCTTTAAGGAGTGTTTAGGTATGACGTTGCCAGTGCCATTGCGGCGTTTCTTCTTGAATCGATTTCTTCGCGAAGCCGATGGAGCGATTACTGTGGAAGCTGTCCTTTGGGTCCCGGTTTACCTCGTGTTTTTCGCACTCATCACCGATGTGTCGCTGATGTTCCACGGCTATTCCAAGGCGCTGCGGGTCGCACAGGACACCAATCGTCAAGCGTCAACGGGGTATTATGTTGAGGAGACAGATCTTGAGGCGATAACGCTAGCCAATCTCCAGTCTTTTGCGCCGAACGCCACGGTGAAAACCACGCTGGACGAACTCGCAGCGTCGCCGCACGTGATCACCAATATCTCGGTTCCGTCGAGCGATCTGTTGGCTGTTGGCCTAATCGGCGTTTTCGCCGAGATCAACATTCAGGTGTCGTCCGTTCACCTGCTGGAGCTTTAGAGCATGGGTATGAATTTCCGCCGCCTCCGCAGACGGAGCATCCGTTTTCACAAAGACACCGACGGTGTCGTTTCCGTCGAGGCTGTAATCTGGCTGCCGTTTTTCATCTTTTTTCTGTTTGGCATTGTTGAAATGTCTTTGGTCTTCCACGGCCAGGCGCGCGCGCTGCAGGTCGCTCAAGATGCAAACCGCAGTTTCTCTGTTGGGGAGTTTGCCACTGCCGATGAAACCGCAACATGGGCAAAAGCCTCGTTGGAAGGGTTCAGCGACGACATCAAAACCGTCACTTGGCTTGACCGCGGTGTGATCACCACGGCAATTCGCATCCCGGCCGCCGACCTTGCCGGCAACCTTGGCATCTTCTCGATGCTGTCAAACCTCTACATCACCGTCACGTCACAACAGGTTCTGGAGTTCTGATATGAAACTCAATACCCCCCAAGACGCCCCGTCGAACGTGGCGTTCTCAGAGGATGAGAGTGGTGTGATCACCGTTCTCAACCTGTTTTTCGTCCTTGTCATGGCGATCATCGGGGGGATCGCAATTGACGTTTCCAGCCTTATTCAGGCGCGCACCCAGCTTCAGGTCGCTGCCGATACAGCTGCGCATGCAGCTCTCTATACACGCGATTCCGAAGACCAATTTGTCGCCAAGCAAGAAGCGCTCGATATCGCGTCCGCCATGATGCCAACAGGGCGCTACGGCAATGTGCTACGCACCGAGAACATCCACTTTGGCACCTACGACAGGGTGACCAAGCAGTTTAACATTGATGAAAACAGACGCGAGGCCGTCTACGTCAAGACCGACCGTTTGTCTGAAAACGCCAATCCTGTGACCAGTTTCCTACTGCAATTGGTTGGTTTCAGCGAATGGGATGTGGTCACCACATCGGTGTTCGAAACTTACCGTCCAACGTGTCTGCGCGAGGGCTTCGTTGCGGAAAACGTTGTCGACATTCAGTCGAACAACGGCTTCATGAACGGCTTTTGCATCCATTCGAACAGCCACGTATCCGCCAACCAGAATAACCTGTTCGAAGCCGGCACAATCGTTTCGATGCCCAACATGAGTGACCTCGATATCCCGCAATCAGGTTTCGAGAGCAATGAGGGACTGGAAGCAGCGCTTCGCGAGGGTCGTCTGCGGCTGCGGATTTTTGCGCGCCTTAAGCAAATCGAAGCCGGCATGACGGATAAGAGCTCGCGCTATTACCGCTCTTATATTATCAACGATAGCCCACTCAAGATAGACCTTACCGCTAACAATAACCTAGTGAAGATGTCTGATCTCACCCCCGGCCGCGTGCACGAGCTGAACTGTACACAATCCAATGGAGGCATCACTATGGATGGAGAAATCTTTTCTGAAATCGTGATCATCACGAATTGCCCGGTCAAAATGTCGGCGACGACTGCCATCGAAGAGGCGACAGTGATTACAACGGACGATAGCGCCAGTTCTTATACTGCACCGTCAGGCCTGCGTCTTGGCAAGGACGACAATTGCGCTGACGGCGGCGGCGCACAGTTGCTGACCTACGGCGGAATTGCGAACGCAGCGAAAGTTGAGATGTATGGCTCGCAGATTGTTGCGGTTGGGTCGGTAAATTTTGCGGCCGCCAACGATGGTATCGAAGGCGCCTCCATTATCTCGGCAAACGAAATTGATGTTACGTCAGGCTCATCCATGGCGTTTTGTGGCTCAGGAATGGATTCCATCTTCGAGGTCGAATACTTCCGCATGGCCGGCTGACACCCCGGGGGGACACGGGGTTTGAGGGGCGCGTGCTTTCGGGTGCGCGTCCCTCACTTATTTGAAGCGGATTTTCCCCAACCGACCACCAACATCGCCCGAAACGGCGCCGGGCGCCTATGTTCGGGGTGCTTCAACAATGACGGCGCTACGACCTGTATCAGTCAGCCCGTTAGAAACAGACTTCTAAATTGATCTTCAACCTGACACAGACCCGCCTGGTTTTGGGGTGCTTGGACGTAATTTCGCCAAAACTGCCTGTGATCTGTGGTGGAGACACAAACACAATTACATATTGAAATCATTATGCTTTTTAAAATCTTTAGAGACTTTCTCTCTACCCCAGTTGCGACATGCTTCAAGCGTTCAGAAAGTGGCACTGTCACTGTCGAGGCGGTGCTTTGGGTGCCGGTCTATCTGTTCTTCTTTGTCTTTATTGCAGACGTCTCGTTGATCTTCCACGGTCAGGCGAAGGCGACGCGCATTGCCTATGACGGCAATCGCATGGCCTCGGTCGGGGTGTTTGAGACGGCAATTGAAACGAAGGACGCTGTGCTTGGACGCATTCAGGCCTTTAGCCCGAGTGCATCGGTCAACACGGTTTTTGGCACCGACGATATCACCACCACCGTCACAATGCCCGCCGCTGACCTGGCCGCGATTGGTTTGATACCGCGGATCGTCAACATCGATGTCAGCGTCTCGTCTGTTCACATGAAGGACGTATAGAAATGCCTTTTTTGCCTTCTCTGAACACCCGCCTGCATCGCTTCATTGATGGGTTGCGACGCGCAGAGCGCGCGCCGTTTTGGCGCCGTGAAAACGGGAGTGTTACAATCGAAATGGTGCTTTGGGTGCCATTCTTCGTGATTACTCTTATGGCGTGCGGTCAACTCGCCCTCGTCTTCTTTGGACAGGCCATTGCGCTTGATGCGGCGCAAAACGCAACGCGCGCCTTTTCTGTTGGAATGACGACGACCGAAGCGGAAGTTGTGGCCCAGGTGCGGGCAGAACTGGCCGGCATCAGCTCCAATGTGTCCGTCACGTCGTTCGTGACCGACGAATTGATCACCACTGTCGTCACAGTCCCCGCACGCGACTTTGGCGGTCCGCTGAAATTCATTACTCAATTTTCAAATCTAAATGTGCAGGTTGTTGCACAACAATTTGCGGAGGCATGAGGATGCAATCGCGTTTGAAATCCTTAAAGATCCACGCCTTACAACATCGCACCTGTGAAGAGGGTGGTATGTCCATCCTCAACCTTTATTTCTTGATGGCGACGGCGATCTTTGGCGGTATCGCTATCGACGTGGCAAACTTGGTCGCGGCGAAAAACCAGCTCCAGGTTGCCGCCGATGTCGCATCCCATTCGGCGATCGTGTCGCTGAAGGCTGGCGAAGACGTCGATACCTCCAAGGACACGGCACTTGAATATGCCAGGCTGAACATGCCGGCTGGCCGGTATGGCGAAGTCCTCCGCCTCGAAAACATTCACTTCGGGTCCTACTTTTATTCTACCGGTTCGTTTCAAATCGACGACACGCGCAGCGAGGCCGTTTGGGTAAGCACCGACCGCCTTCTCGAAAACGCCAATCCTGTCGGCAGCTTCTTGCTGAGGCTTGTCGGGTTCAGCACATTCGACGTGCGGACACCTGCGGTATTCGTGAACGGCGACCCTCCCTGTATCGGCGCAGGATTTTTCGCAAATGGTCGTGTCGATATGCAGTCGAACAACGAATTTTATGACGCCTTCTGTATTAGTTCGGGTTACCAAGTCGAATTCAATCAAAATAATTACTTCCAACAGGTTGTTGGGAATGAGATGGACGACGATGTCATCGTCGCGATGCCCGCTCTATCCAATCTAATCGT
>CAJQNG010000129.1 GCA_905479635.1 uncultured Boseongicola sp.
TTCTCTCCTGAATTTTGAAACCTTACCGCCCAAGCGGGTTTCAAAATTCAGGAGAGAAGATCAGTAACAGATTCGCTTAAGCGGACCGGCTAAAAGCCGGTGGTTTCGATCCATTAGGTGGAAAATGAAACCCGGAGCGCAGTCGCATGAGAGGTGAACGGCGAGATCAATCAAATTACAACGTCGATCATTTTTCGCAGTGAGGTCCCGGGTCAAGTTATTTTGTTCATTCCAGCCGCGGGGAACCGCGTCAACCCAAGCAAAGCCGCCGTCGCCGCGGGTGAACGACTTGGCCGTGCCGATGCAACGTTTGTGGGCACTCAAACCGGGTTTGCGATTGGTGGCGTCGCTCCGGTCGGCCACCTGAGCGCGCCCAAGGCGGTTTTCGACTCAGCACTGCTTAAATTCGATGTTGTCTGTGCTGCCGCAGGCACTCGATACCAAATATTGGCGATCCACCCGCAGGAAATACGCAAAATTTTTTACCCGCAAGTATCTGGTTTTATTCAGTATATCAACTTAATGTAAAAAACCTTCACATGCTCTCTTGAACCCGGGCGGATGCTCACCGATATGTGTGATGTGAAGAGCATTCACATTAACTGAAACACATGCATTGGAGCACATCAGATGACCACCGCCACTTTACACGCAGCCCCTGCCCACCGCGGCTCCTGGTATTCCCGGACCGAGCAATGGCTTGACGATCGCGGAAAAGGCGCCTGGATCGCTGCTATGGTACTTGGATTCATCTTTGTCTGGCCCATCGGCCTTGCGCTTCTTGCCTATATGATCTGGAGCAAACGCTTGTTTAACGGAAATTGCGCCCGTCGCACCCGCCACGCCCATGTCGATTTCAAATCCAGCGGTAACACCGCGTTCGATTCCTACAAGTCGGACACGCTGCGCCGTCTTCAGGACGAACAGGATCATTTCGAACAATTCCTGGGACGTCTACGCGATGCGAAAGACAAGGCTGAGTTTGATCAGTTCATGGCAGATCGTGATAAACGCAAACCCGAAACCGATGGCCAGACTATCGACGCCTAAACCCCTTATGATGGGCCGCACTTACGCGGCCCATCCTCCTTTTCGAAACACTCTATCAGGACCAAAATAATGCCCCTTCCTCATCCCGAAACACAGCCAGAGTTCTTCGAAGACGTTGTCTCAAAGCGCCTGATGGCTTGGATTGTAGACGTTGTTTTGATCTCGGCCATGACAGCGGTCCTGACGGTTTTTTCACTTTTCACCGCGCTTTTTGTCCTACCGCTTGTCTTTGCTCTCGTGGGCTTCATCTATCGCTGGATTGGTCTCACCCGTCATTCGGCAACTGTCGGCATGCGTCTGATGTCGGTTGAATTCCGCAAAGCTGACGGCGAAGATTTTGACAGCAGCACAGCATTTCTACACACAGCCGGGTATTATGCCTCGGTCGCGGTGTTTCCCGCACAGCTTGTCTCGATTGTTATGATGCTGATGAGCGAACGCCGTCAGGGCCTGACGGATACGGTTTTGGGGACCGCGCTTTTGAACATGCGCACTAGGTAATTTCACCAACATTAGGGTATTGGCGTAAAGCCAAGCAGTTGCTAACGTGATTTCGAAATAATTCAGGCGACCGCATGCGTCATTCCCTTCCGATTGCGCCACAGTTTTACGTGACTGCGCCCCAACCCTGCCCTTATCTTGAGGGCCGGATGGAACGGAAGTTGTTTACGGCCCTCCAAGGTGAATACGCCGAAAAACTCAACGATACACTTTCGAAACAAGGATTTAGACGTTCGCAGAACGTGCTCTATCGTCCATCCTGTGCCGAGTGTTCCGCCTGCCTTTCGGCGCGCATCCGGGTGGCGGATTTCAAGCCCTCGCGGAGCCAACGCAGAACTATTCGACGCAACGTGGAGTTGCGCCGAGAAGCCACCTCGCCCTGGGCCACCGAAGCGCAATATGCGCTTTTTCGTGCCTATCTGGACAGTCGACATGCCGACGGTGGTATGGCGGATATGGACATTTTCGAGTTCGCCGCGATGATCGAAGAAACGCCGATCCGTAGCCGGGTTATTGAATACACCGGCAAAGACGAGGACGGCGAAAAAGAGCTTGCAGCGGTCTGTCTGACGGATGTCATCGATGATGGCCTGAGCATGGTCTACAGTTTTTATGATCCGAAGTATGCGGGCTCCAGCCTTGGCACTTATGTGATCATGGATCATATCGATATCGCCCGCGACGCCGGGCTTCCATATGTTTACCTTGGCTATTGGGTGCCCGGATCATCGAAGATGGGATACAAGGCAAAGTTTTCGTCGCTGGAAATCTATCACCGCGGTGAGTGGCGCGAAATTGGTGATCCGGATCAGTACTCATCCGAGACCCATCCCTTGTCGACCGATCCGATCGCCGAGCAAGTGGCGCGGATCAATCTGCCGGACTCACGTCCGACCCGGACCTAAAGATACCTGAAAATCTGTCAGAACACGCGGGATAAGGCCGACATTTCAGCGTGTCTGCCAGAACGAAAAAACCGCGCCTCAATGGCGCGGTTTGTCATGTTCAGTTCGGGATCAGGTCCGGAATGATCGTGACCACACTTGGGAAGAACCACAAAATTGCCAAACCGAGCACCTGGATCAGCACGAAAGGGATGACCCCTCGATAGATGTGCTGCGTCGTGACCTCGGGCGGTGCCACCCCGCGCAAATAAAAGAGCGCGAAGCCAAAGGGCGGGGTCAGGAACGATGTCTGAAGGTTGACTGCGATCATGATCGTCACCCATTTCGGATCGAAGGTACCGCCATAAATAACTGGACCGACGATGGGCACGACGATGTAGATGATTTCGAGGAAGTCGAGCACGAAGCCAAGGACAAACAACACCAACATCACCATCAGGAAGACCCTGATCTCGTTGTCGAAGCTTCTGAGGAATTGCTGGATGTAATGCTCGCCACCAAAGGAGATCACCACAAGGTTCAAAAGTTGCGAGCCGATCAGGATGGTGAAGACCATCGAAGTCACTTTTGCGGTTTCGCGCACAACGGGGCTTAGAACGCCCGAGCGGAACAGGGTCCAGCAACCAAACAACAGGCCAAACAGCGCATAAAGATAGGCGCCCTTGGCCACGATAAAGGCCACCCAATTTTCAAAGCCAACCACGGATTGGGTGATGCGAAGGTCAAAATTCACACCGACAAGGATCATGATGATCACAGCGAAGGTCGACATGATGATGATTTTGCCTGACTTTCCTTCATCGCGCAGCTTGCGGTAAGCGGCCAGCATAATCGCTCCACCTGCCCCAAGGGCGGCCGCTGGTGTCGGATTGGTAATACCGCCAAGGATCGAGCCAAGCACCGCCACGATCAGAACAAGTGGCGGGAAAACAACGCGTAAAAGTTCGTTTTGCGTCAAAAGCTCGAAGCCATAACGGCAAGCCCAGAACGCCACGATCAGTGGCAGCGCCAGCATGACCACGGTCAGACCCGGAGAGGAGATCGGCGAGATAAAGAGCGCATCTACTAAGAGCCCGAGGACCAACGCTCCAAGACCGATCCAAAGAGGACGCGGGTCTGATGACGGAGAGATGCCGCGTGCTGTCGTCAGGATCAGCGCCAGCAACACAAGACCGATCGCGATGCCTGTTCCAATTGGAGCGGCGTCTTCGATATTAATTGCAAGCTGCTCAACGCGCTGCTCATCGGTAAGCTGAACTGCTTGCACCACACCGCCCGCCGCATCGATGGCCTGTTGTTCGGAGATGGCAGCGTCCCAGGTTTCCTGCCCGTGCAGGTCAATCATCGAAGCCTGGCATTCAGGCGTCACGTTGGTTCTGAGGCTCGCTGTTTGGCCTGCTTGCGAGAAGCTGTCGACGGCCACGTTCTGATTGCCGATGATCCCTGCCGATGACAACAGGATCAAACCGCCGATCAAGGCCGCTGGCACGCCAAGAAACCACGTCAGGCTTTCGCCGCGCGTGATGACTTCGCTGTTGGTCGTGCCAAGCTCAACCGCAGGTGCTTTCGATGGGTTCAGCAGCGCAAATCCGAAGGCGTAAAGCGCGTAGAGAACGGCTAACATGATTCCCGGCAAAAGGGCCGCCTGAAAGAGTGTGCCAACCGAAACAACGGCAGGCTCGCCAAGGTAAGTGAGTGCGTCCGAGCATCCCGCCAGCTGCGCGCGTTCTTCTTGCGCCGCAGAATAGAGGTCCCCGGCCAAGGTGCCCAGAAGCACAATCACAATGGACGGCGGAATGATTTGCCCAAGCGTTCCGGACGCCGCGATAACCCCTGTCGCCAGTTCCGGCGAGTAGTTATTGCGAAGCATCGTCGGCAAGGCCAGAAGGCCCATCGTCACCACGGTCGCACCGACGATCCCGGTCGAGGCTGCAAGGAATGCGCCCACAACAACAATGGATACTGCCAGGCCGCCCGGAAGGGGGCCGAAGACACGCGCCATTGTCAAAAGAAGATCGTTAGCGATCTTTGATCGCTCAAGCGTGATGCCCATCAAAACGAACATCAAAACCGCAAGAAGCGTTTCAATGGATTGCCCCGCCAGCACGCGTTCGTTCATTCGGTTCACAACGAAGGATAGGTTGCGGTCCAGAGCGACTTCCCAGCCTTGCGGGAACACAGGCTCGCCTATGCGTTCTAGGTCCGGGTATCGGAAGACGGATATCGCATCGGTTCTTACACCTTCAGCAATCAGACCTGCGTAGTCCGACGATCCGGTATCGATAGCCTGATGGATAAGCAGGCCGGCGCTGTCGAGACCCGCGATGATCCCGAACGAAATGATCGCAGAGCCACCGATAGCGAAGGCCACTGGGAAGCCCGATAGAATGCCGCCGAAGAGGCAAAGAAACACGATCAGAAGGCCGATCTCGACGCCGTCTAGTCCAAGAAACATCTATCGGCCCCTTAATGAATATTCGCGGCAAGTTCGGCGTCTTCATCGCCAAGCTCGTCTTTGTCGAGGTATTTGCCTTCGCTTGCTTCGCCTTCTTTCCACTCAAGATACGAGCGGTAGAAAAACGCGATGGCTTGCAGGAACACGAGGCCAGCATAGGCGAGCAAAAGCACCTTAAAGAGAAAGTATCCGTTGAAGCCGTTTGGGCTAAAGCCGATGGTCTCGACGTTCCAGCGCAAGGCGCGCGACTTTTGCAAAAGACGCTCAAGCGAGTCCGAAGCCGACGGGTTTGGCACGACGAGATGGCGCCACAGGAAGTACCAACCGTACATCCATGTGATGATTGCCACGGGCATCATAAAGAACAGCGAGCCAAACATGTCGATGGCACGTTTGGTGCGGAACTTTACGGCGGAATAAACTAGGTCAACGCGGACATGGCCGCCTTGCACGAAGGTATAAGTCACGCAAAGAGTGACGACCAAGGCATTGTAAAACTTAAGCTCTTCAGCCCACCAGCTGACGTCGAAGGTCAGGGCTTTGCCAAAGCCGATCGATATCTCAGAGGCCGCGAACACGCGCTGCATGAATATGATGATGATCTGTTGCAGCACCATCAAAAGCCCGGCCCATGCAAAGATACGCCCCACTCCGTTGGCGATGCCTTCCATGATGCGCACGGCGCCCCACATCAGGTGGTTTTTCCACATGCCGATACCGGTAAAAACCAGGAAGGCGGTGAAAATGACAAAGAAAAACTCGACAGAGCCCCCGTAATAAATGAAACGCATGAGCGCTTCTTTATCGGACCAGTCCAACCATAATCCGGGATGGGTCAATGCGTATGAAAAGTTGTAGAACGCCAGTGCGATATTCTGGAAAAACCAGATGATACCTTCGACCACGGCACCGTCCCCCGGTTCGTTATTATTGAAGGTAGGAAAGTAGATCAGAGGGCCCAATGCAAGGGCCCTCCAATGTCACTTGTCAGCGACTAGCCAAGAATGCGGTCACGCTGGGTGCGATACACACCCTCGGACCGTGTCAGCCAACCCGACGACGACTTCATCGAAGTCATTGCGCTGTCGTGGATTTTCTTGAACAGCTCGTCGCCCATGTTCTCATCGATAACGGCGCGGGACGCGACACCCATCGCATCCCAAACCGAGTCCGGGAATTCGCGCACTGTTACGCCGCCGGACTGGAGACGCTGAAGTGCTGCACCATTGTTGGAGAGGAACTGTGCAAGGTTCCACTGGTGCGATTCACCCGCAGCGATCTCGATGATCTTCTGGTGCGCTGGTGACAGGCTGTCGAAGACATCGCGGTTCGTTGCAAGCGACAGACCCGCGCCCGGCTCGTGGAAACCAGCGGTATAGTAGATCTTTGTGATCTCCTGGAAACCGGCTTTTTCGTCAGCCCATGGGCCGATCCACTCAGTGCCGTCGATGGCGCCAGAAGCAAGGGCCTGGTACACTTCAGCACCCGGAAGGTTCTGAACAGACGCACCCATTTTACCAAGAGCTGCGCCGCCAAGACCTGGCATGCGGAACTTAAGACCCTGGAAGTCTTCTGGACTGGTGATCTCTTTGGAGAACCAACCGCCCGCCTGTGCGCCAGTGTTGCCAGAGAGGAACGACTTCAGACCGAAGATCGAACCAAGCTCGTCGTGGAGTTCCATGCCGCCATCGTGGTAATACCAGTTTACCAGTTCCTGTGCGGTCATGCCGAACGGAACAGCAGTGAAGAAAGCATAGCCAGGATGCTGGTTGACGAAGTAGTAATCTGCACCATGATACATATCGGCCTGACCAGAGGTCACAGCGTCAAAGACTTCAAACGCACCGACGAGTTCGCCAGCAGCTTTCAAGTCAACTGTGAGCATGCCGTCAGACATGGCAGTGATCGAGTCAGCAGTGCGCTGTGCCGCATCGTGCACACCAGCAAGGCCGCGGCCCCATGTGGTGACAAGTGTCAGTGTGCGCTTGCCCTGTGCGTATGCCGGAGCGGCAAGGGCTGTTGTCGCAGCGGCGGCAGTGCCGCCGAGAGCCGTGTTCTTTAGAAATGAACGACGATCCATGTGGTTATCTCCTCCCATGAGAAATAGTCCACCCAGCGGGCAGACGGAACTTTACAGTATCGTCTACATTAGACCTGCCTCTTTGAAAGTAAAATACCCAGTTCCGGTAATATTTTGACCAAGTTGGACGATTAGCGGTCGGTTTTAGTACAAACCGCCACCGTTTTTGGCTTGTCGCAAGAAGAGCTTCGCAATTATATCTCGATCGCGCGGACAGCGATCGGAGCGACTTACGGCAATGCCTCGCCCGGTGATGAAGACGCCAAACGCGAAGTGATGCAGACGCTGGCCGCGATGATCTATGGTCAAGACGGCCATTTCTTTGTGGTCGACTATGACGGGCGGAACCTTGTGGCGCCGCGCCAGACGCAGCTGATCAACCAAAACTGGATCAGGCTTCGTGACATCAACGATGTGTCGATCACCTCGGAGTTCATTCGCCAGGCACGCTGGGGCGGCGAGTATCACAGCCATCTGTGGTTCAAACCGACGACCGGTGAACAGGCCGAGATGGGTACCGATGTGATCGGCCTTCAGAATTGGCAGTGGGCGCTTGGGACCGGCATCTTCATTGTTGATATCCGCGCGACGGTCGCCACTCGCGTGCGGGTGTTGAGCAGCGTATCAAGCGCACCTTTATCTATATTGGCGCGATTACCGCGGCAGCATTGATGCTTGTTTTCGTCGCCGGGCTTTTGGTGAACACGCGAGCAGACGGTGCTTTTACAATTGGCGCAGGGCAAGTCGAACCGCGAACTGGCCGAGAAACTGAATATTTCGATCCACACGGTCGAGACACACCGCAAGAAAATCAAACGCAAGCTTGGGATCAGCTCGACAGCCGGGTTAACGCGATACGCAATGGAGCACGGAGTTCTGCAGGGGACCGGACAGCGTTAGGGGAGTGTTTCCGCTTCCGACACCTTGAGTTGCGCATTCACTTCAGCATCAAGAAGCGCGCCCAGAAGCACGATGAAGGCCGACAGCCAAAGCCATGTCAGCAGAATGATGACGCCACCAAGACTGCCGAAGGTTTGGTTGTAGTTGCCGAAATTCGCCACATAAATGGTGAACCCGATGGTCCCAAGGAACCAAAAGAGGCTTGAAACCACCGTCCCGGGCGTCAGCCATCGCCAATGTGCAGACCCGCGCGCGGGGCCCCAACGATACAGGATCGACATTCCCGCGATCACCACGACGGCAACGAGGATCCAACGTGAGGCTATAAGAATCTGTTCTGTGCCGACATCCACAGGAATGAACGCCAGAGCCGTTGGCAGGCCAACAAGGAGAAGCGCAAGCGTGACCGCGCCAAACAGAAGCGTTGCTGTCAATAAGATGACGGTAACCCAGAACAGAACGAACCCCCTGCTCTCCTTTTCTTCGAACGCGATGTTCAGGCCGTAGATCAGACTTGTGGTGGCGCGCGTCGATAAGTAGATCGAAAAACCGACACCCAGGAAAAGCGCAAGCGAAAGACCCCTGTCAGACGAGCCCGCGACTTTGTTGGCTTGGTTCAATAGAATGAGTGCTGCCTCATCTGGCAGGAATTGCGTGAACGATTGAAGCTGGACGACAACGGCTTCGGCCTCGGTGAAAAGCCCGGCAAGGGCGGTCAGGGCAGCGATTGCCGGAAAGACTGCGAGAAGGGCATAAAAGGCGACACCCGCTGCAACCAACCCAAGTTGATCCTGACCAATCCGCCGCGCGACGTGCCATATCACTGCCCCCCAGCTTCTTAGGGACATCCCAGTTATCCGGGCTCTAGGGGCTTTTGTTGGAGTGGTATCTGACATGAGACTGAGAATAGCTTATGGAGCGCGCACGGAAAGCGACAATGCTACGGCACCGTATGAAATCGCGAATAGTTTCGTTGAAGCCCTCTCAAACGCAAGAAATGCAAATTTGACGGTTGACGCGCTTTGGACCGCTGCCTAGGGTCGCGTTCACTGAGATTAGGAGAACGGGCAATGTCCCCGATTGTAGTCCTCGTAGGAAAATGGCGCATGGGCCGGTAACGGACACCATATTGGTATCCCATGCGCCTCCGAAAATCGGGGGCTTTTTTTTGCGCGACGGATGGAGAATGGCGCGATGAGCAAGACGCAGATGACTGGTGCAAGAATGGTAGTGCAGGCCTTGAAGGATCAGGGCGTTGAGGTGGTCTTTGGCTACCCAGGCGGTGCTGTGCTTCCGATTTATGACGAAATTTTCCAGCAAAACCAGATCCGTCATGTTCTTGCGCGCCATGAACAAGGGGCGGTTCATGCCGCCGAGGGCTATGCGCGCTCAACTGGCAAGCCGGGGGTTTGTCTGGTGACGTCGGGGCCTGGCGCGACGAACGCAGTCACGGGTCTGACGGATGCGTTGATGGACTCAATTCCGATCGTTGTTCTGACAGGTCAGGTGCCGACATTTATGATCGGCAACGACGCCTTTCAGGAAGCGGACACCGTGGGCATCACGCGCCCCTGCACCAAGCACAACTGGCTGGTAAGAGAGACGGACAAATTGGCGGACACTATTCATCAGGCGTTTCACGTTGCGATGAAGGGGCGTCCTGGGCCAGTTTTGGTGGACATCCCGAAGGATGTGCAGTTTGCAAACGGCACCTATGTGGCACCAAAATCCGCAAAAGTGTCCCATTATCAGCCACAGGTTAAGGGCGATATCGAGACGATCACTGCTTTGGTGGAATTGATGGAAACCGCGAAACGACCATTATTTTACACAGGCGGCGGCGTGATCAATTCGGGACCTGCTGCCAGCACTTTGTTGCGCGAGTTGGTGGAAGCGACCGGGTTTCCGATCACATCGACCCTGATGGGGCTGGGCGCCTACCCTGCAAGCGGTGACAAATGGCTCGGGATGCTGGGCATGCATGGGCTGTATGAAGCGAACCTTGCGATGCATGACTGCGATCTGATGATCAACATCGGCGCGCGGTTTGACGACCGGATCACCGGTCGGGTTCAGGATTTTTCACCGGGGTCCATAAAGGCCCATGTGGATATTGATCCGTCGTCAATCAACAAGATCATCCGAGTGGAGCTGCCGATCATTGGCGACGTAGGCCATGTTCTCGAAGATATGTTAAGACTTTGGAAATCGCGCGGCCGAAAAACCGATAACGCCTCTGTGAAACGGTGGTGGCGCCAGATCGAAGAATGGCGCGCGGTCGATTGTCTGGCGTTCAAGCAAGAAGGTCCTGTGATCAAGCCGCAATATGCTTTGGCGCGGCTGGAGGCTTTGACCAAGGATCATCCGTCTCGCTATATCTGCACCGAAGTCGGCCAGCACCAGATGTGGGCAGCGCAATACCTGAACTTTGATGACCCGAACCGTTGGATGACATCCGGTGGCCTTGGTACGATGGGATACGGTTTTCCGGCCTCAATCGGTGTGCAGATGGCGCACCCCGATGCTTTGGTGATCAACGTGGCCGGCGAAGCTTCGTGGTTGATGAACATGCAGGAGATGGGCACCGCCATGCAATATCGCCTGCCGGTGAAGCAGTTCATTTTGAACAACGAGCGACTTGGCATGGTGCGTCAGTGGCAAGAGTTGCTGCATGGTGAGCGCTATTCCGAGAGCTGGTCCGAGTCTCTGCCTGACTTTGTGAAGTTGGCGGAAGCTTTTGGTGCAAAGGGAATTTTGTGTTCGGATCCAACAGAGTTGGACGACGCGATCATGGAAATGCTGAACCACGAAGGTCCGGTGATTTTTGACTGTTTGGTTGCAAAACACGAGAACTGCTACCCGATGATCCCGTCGGGTGAACCGCACAATAAGATGCTTCTCGGCGATGCATCGACGAAAGATGCCATCGGCACCAAGGGCGCGGTGATGGTGTGAGGGGCCCTGCCCTTCGCGACGATCACCACGAGGTATTCTGGAAAGGATGAAGAGAGACCATGTCTCCACTTAAAATCAAAAAAGGGTCTTCAAGTCATTCGGCCTATGACCTTCGCGACCCGCACGCTGAAGAAATTGAGCGTCACACGCTTGCAGTTGTCGTCGACAACGAAGCGGGCGTTCTGGCGCGCGTGGTCGGGTTGTTTTCTGGACGTGGCTACAACATCGAAAGTCTCACGGTTGCCGAGATCGACCACACAGGGCATCGCAGCCGGATCACAATTGTGACAACCGGTACACCGTCGGTGATCGAACAAATCAAGGCTCAGCTGGGGCGGATTGTCCCGGTTCATGAGGTGCATGACCTGACCGTTGAAGGGCCAAGCGTCGAGCGCGAATTGGGTTTGTTCAAGGTTGCCGGCACCGGTGACAAGCGCGTTGAGGCGCTGCGTTTAGCGGATATATTCAGAGTAAATGTCGTTGATTCCACACTGGAGAGCTTCGTGTTTGAGATAACCGGAACGCCGGAAAAGATTGATGCTTTTGCGGAACTGATGCGCCCATTGGGATTGCTCGAAGTCGCGCGGACCGGCGTTGCAGCTTTGTCGCGCGGCGACGCTTCCAAGTAGGGGTCCCGCTTTTCTAACAGGCTTTGTGCGCGCGCGACGGTTTCTCTGTCGCGCGTTTGCGTTATATGAATGGAAATGCTTAACGGAGCTTTGCCATGACCTTTCGCCCAGTAAAATCGACTTCGACAGCGCAGCCAACTATGGAGGGTGCGGGCGTTCATTTGCACCGCGTTTTTGGTTTCGGCGACCCCGATGAAAGCGATCCATTTTTGTTGCTGGATGATTTCCGCAATGATGATCCGGCCCTTTATAGCAAGGGATTTCCCTGGCATCCGCACCGGGGGATCGAGACGATCACCTATGTGCTGGAAGGAAAAGTTGAGCATGGTGATAGCCTTGGCAATCGCGGACTTCTTCGGCGTGGATCCGTGCAGTGGATGACGGCTGGGTCCGGGATTTTACACCAAGAGATGCCGAAGGGTGACGTTTCGGGGCGAATGCACGGATTTCAGCTTTGGGCGAATTTGCCCGGTGCGGTGAAGATGACTGAACCACGCTATCAGGATATCCAAGGCTCAGATGTCCCTGAGATAATTGACGATGACGGAACGCGGGTGAAGATCATTATTGGAAAGTTCTGGGGAAAGACGGGCCCGGTTGACGGCATTGCGGCCGAGCCGATGTTTGTGGATGTCTCGGTGCCGCCAAATACGCGAAAAGTTTTGCCGGTGGATGCGTATTCCAATGCGTTTGCGTACGTTTTTGCAGGCTCGGGAAGCTTTAGGGACGCCTCGCAACCTATTGGAGTAAGAGTGGAAAAAGAGTTTCGTGGTGAGGAATTGAACATCCGAGACATGTCAGGGAACCGGACCTTGGTGCGGTTTGATACGGGCGACGAGATCAGCGTCACCACAGCGAACGAAGGCATCCGGTTCTTGCTGATTTCGGGGCGGCCTTTGCAGGAGCCGGTGGCGTGGCATGGGCCTATTGTGATGAACACCCAGGCAGAGCTGATGCAGGCGATCAAAGAGCTTAACAATGGGACCTTCATTAAGTCTCGGCATTGATCCAGGCGCGCAGTTGTTTTTCGGTCGGCCGAAGTGATTGGCTATAAGCGTCTGTTATTTTGTGAGTTAACGTCGTTTTTTCGATGTCGGTGCTGCACGGTGTAACGTCGGCATTTCATTCGTGCGGGCGTTCGCAGGCTCGACGATCCGTTCGCTTTCGCAGCTCTGAATGAGTGATCCATGGACCCAGCGCCCTTTGGGCTCGTGAAATTTACGCCGTCTGTTCAGCTTCTTTTATGCTTGCCGATTTCTTATATCAAAGTGCGGACGCGCCGCCTTGGAAACGGAGTAATCGCGGGAAAACACCTATGTAAGGGGCTATTATCGCGTTCAAGCGACAGGTCGGGTGAAGGCCGGGCCCTCCAAGCCTGACTGAAGTCAAGCAATGTCCGACCCCTCGCAAGATTTCTGATGACGGTAGAAGCGCACGCTTAGGCCTGCACGGCGTCCAGCGCAGCCTTAACCTTTGCAACAGCGCCGTCCACATCGGCCAGTTTATCCAGGCCGAACAGCCCAAGACGGAAGGTCCTAAAATCATCGGGTTCGCCAACCTGAAGCGGCACGCCAGCAGCAATTTGCATGCCTTGCGCGGCGAATTTCGAGCCGTTCTGAATATCAGGATCATCGGTGTAGGACACAACAACGCCGGGCGCCTCATAACCGGAGGCCGCAACGCTTTGGATGCCCGCCTCAGACAAGAGCGCGCGGACTTTCGATCCAAGTTCAAGTTGTTGGGCTTTGACCGTGTCGAACCCGATCTGCTTGGTTTCAAGCATCGTGTCGCGGAATTTGACCAATGCATCGGTCGGCATGGTTGCGTGATACGCATGGCCCCCACCTTCATAGGCCTGCATGATCTGGTACCATTTCCCAAGATCGCAAGCGAAACTGGTGCTTTGCGTGTCGACCATTCGTGCGATTGCATGATCGCTGAGCATGACGAGACCGGCGGCGGGAGAGGCGCTCCAGCCTTTTTGCGGCGCCGAGATCAACACATCTACGCCTGTGGCCTCCATGTCGACCCAGATTGTGCCGGAGGCGATACAATCGAGAACGAAAAGCCCGCCGTAAGAATGGACCGCGTCCGCCACGGCGCGAATATAGGAATCGGGCAAAATGATCCCGGCGGACGTTTCGACGTGAGGGGCAAACACGACATCAGGTTTTTCTTCAAGAATAGTGCGAGTGACGTCTTCAATGGGCGCAGGCGCGAAAGGCGCCTGATGATGATTGCCGGTGCGGCGCGCATTCATAACGGTGGTGCTTGTCGGAATGTTTCCAGTGTCAAATATTTGCGTCCAGCGGTAGGAAAACCAACCATTTCTGATAACCAGCGCTTTGCGGCCAGTGGCGAACTGCCGCGCGACAGCTTCCATTCCGTAGGTTCCGCCACCGGGGATAATGGCGACGCCTTTCGCAGCGTAAACCTCTTTCAGCATTGATGAAATATCGTTCATCACCGCCTGAAACGCCTTTGACATATGATTAAGCGACCGATCCGTAAAAACGACCGAAAACTCCATCAAGCCGTGCGGGTCAATTTCGGAATTCTGTGTCATGGCGTGCCTCCCTGCAAGTCCGTGTCACAATGGGATAGCGCGCCAGCGCGCCTCTGGGAAGACGCGAATGCGAAGGTTATTTCAAGAAAAAACTACCCGAAAGACGCGCGAATGAACTGACCGGTCATTTTGGTGCGGACCCGACGGTTGCGCCCGCGGGTGGGTTGCAGCGTGAGGATGATGCGCTCGAGAATTGGAACGAGCGAATGTTCAGACCCTTCCGCGAGAGGGACAGTCTGCGTGCCGGCTTTCATTCGCACGCGCAATTGCCCAGGCTTGCTAGGCTCTTTCGAGCGCACAATGAAGACGCTTTCAATGTCGTCCACCTTCAGTATGGTGCGCACACAAAAACGGTCTTTGGCGTTCAGAGTGCCGATGCGAATTTCGCTCCGTGCGCTATCCACCTGAAATTTCATGCGAAAACCTCGGTCTGCATAGCGGTGCAAACCAAACCCGACGGCAAGGAAAGCCAGAAGCATCGCGGCCTGCACGACCGCAACGCCGCTTGAATGGCTTTGGATGCCTGGCAAAAACAACACGATACCGGCAGACGGAATCATCATCATTCCCACAAGCTTGATCGCAAGTTCCGACAGAATACTTTGGTCGTTTTTGCGCTTCTTCTTTTCGGAGACGTTAAATCCCCAGTGCGACTCCCAGACGCGTAGTTTTGATGCCGCAGTCCGCGCAGTATTGGCATTCCAGAAGTCTTCAGCAAGTGCGTTCATATTCCGGAACTCCAGTACTAATCGTTCGCCACCTTGTGCAAATGGACACCCTAACTTGGCAACAATCGGGCAAAACGAGGCAATTATTAAGGAAGTGTAAAGAAAAACGCTCGCCGCCTGGCTGTAGAAGCTTACCTTTGGGTAACTTAGACCCTGGCAACCGCGTGGCTTAGCGCATTGGCAGGACGCGATTCTTGTTTGACGATAAAGAAGAAGGGGCCCCGAAGGACCCCCAGTTTCGCTTGTCAGGCTCAATCTATATGTACCGCTCGTTTTTTGCCTGCGGCCTGACCCGCGTCAAGGGCGAGCGCACCCGCCCCTTGTACAATGAAACGCTTTTGCGTTCCGTCGGGTGGATCTCGCAGATTGCATCGCAATCTGCAGGTCCCAGCCCGTTTAAAGTGAGGCTATCGCCGCCCCACCATATTCCGTCAGCTACACCCAGACGTTCCGCCGCAGGTATTGCACTTCATGCAGGTGCCGTTGCGCACCAATGTGTAGTTGCCGCAATCGCCGCAAGGATCGCCCTCATAGCCCTGCATTTTGGCCTTGGAGCGCGGGTCCATCGACACGGTTCCCAAGCTCAGTGCGGTTTCGGCTTTCACGTTAGGCACAAGCGTTTCAAGCGTTGCGACCGCGTCACCAGCGGAGTTAAGTGCCGTGGCCCCTGCTCCGCCCTTCACGACCATCAGGCCCTGAGGCGCGCGATTTCTGAGGTAACCGGTGGAGACGACCTTGCGCAGAACATCGACCGGATCCTCACCGCGTGAACCGTTTACTTCTTCAAAGTTGCGCTTACCCTCCTCTTCGCCGCGACCAAGGTCGTCAAAGCTGACGCCCTGCGGTTTGACATGGGCAAGATCGGTGCGGTCGAGGTAGCTGACGGCAAGTTCGCGGAAGATGTAGTCAAGGATCGACGTAGCGTTCTTGATGCTATCATTGCCTTGCACCATCCCGGCTGGCTCAAACTTTGTGAATGTGAAGGCATCAACGAATTCGTCAAGCGGCACACCGTACTGAAGGCCGACCGAGACCGCTATGGCGAAGTTGTTCATCATCGCACGGAAGCCAGCGCCTTCTTTGTGCATATCGATGAAAATCTCACCGATTTTGCCGTCCTGGTACTCGCCAGTCCGCAGGTAGACTTTGTGACCGCCCACTACCGCCTTTTGGGTGTAGCCCCGGCGACGCTCGGGCAACCGCTCGCGACCACGAGCGATTTCTTTGACGATGATCTTTTCGACCATTTTCTCGGCCAGAACGACGGCTTTTTCCTGGGTCGAGCCTGTCTCGAAGATTTCAGCGGCTTCGTCGTCGTCCTCGACAAGGGCGGCGGCAAGTGGCTGGGACAGTTTAGAGCCGTCGCGGTAAAGCGCGTTGGCTTTTATGCCAAGGGACCAAGACAGTTCGTAGGCGGCTTTGCAGTCCTCTATCGAGGCGTCGTTCGGCATGTTGATCGTCTTCGAAATCGCACCGGAGATGAACGACTGGGCGGCGGCCATCATTGTGATGTGGCTATCGACCTTAAGGAAGCGCTTGCCCTTTTTGCCGCAAGGGTTGGCGCAATCGAAGATCGAATAGTGCTCTTCCTTGAGGAAAGGCGCGCCTTCCAACGTCATCGTTCCGCAGACATGGTCGTTGGCGGCCTGGATATCTTTCTTGGTGAAACCGAGATGGCGCAGAAGATCAAAGGACGGATCGTTCAGCTTGGCCGTGGGAATGCCCAGCGTGCCAGTGCAGAATTCTTCACCCAGCGTCCACTGGTTGAAAACGAAGCGGATGTCGAAGGCAGATGGAAGTGCCGCTTCAATCTTTTCGAGTTCCGCAGCGCCAAATCCGTGACCAATCAGCGACGTATGGTTAATGCCCGGGGCATTGCCAATGGTGCCGTGACCAACTGCGTAAGAGATGATCTCTTCGATCTGAGCCGAGCCGTAGCCCTGCTTTTCCAGAGCGGCGGGAACCGAGCGGTTAATGATTTTGAAGTAACCGCCCCCAGCGAGCTTTTTGAACTTCACGAGTGCGAAGTCAGGTTCGATACCCGTCGTGTCGCAATCCATGACCAGGCCGATCGTACCAGTGGGCGCGATGACCGTGGATTGTGCATTGCGATAGCCGTGCTTTTTACCAAGGCTAAGTGCTTCGTCCCAAGATGCTTTGGCCAATTCCACCAAACGCTGGTCCGGGCAGTTGGCGTGATCAAGGGCAACCGGGTTAACATTCATTAACTCGTAGCCGTCGGTTTCTCCGTAAGCGGCGCGGCGATGGTTGCGCATGACGCGCAGCATGTGGTCGGCGTTTTTCGCGTGACCCGGGAAGGCTCCAAGCTCGCCCGCCATTTCAGCGGATGTTGCGTAGGAAACGCCGGTCATGACAGCAGTGAGGGCCCCGCAAAGGGCGCGGCCTTCGTCGCTGTCGTAACTGAAACCCATGTTCATCAGCAGGCCGCCGATGTTGGCGTAGCCAAGACCGAGGGTGCGGAAGTCATAGGACAACTGCGCGATTTCCTTGGACGGGAACTGCGCCATCATCACCGAAATTTCCAGCGTGACGGTCCAGAGGCGCGTGGCGTGCACGTATTCGTCGGTCTGGAATTCGCCGTCTTTATAGAAGGTGAGCAAGTTCATCGACGCCAGGTTACAGGCCGTGTCATCGAGGAACATGTATTCCGAGCACGGGTTTGAGCCCCGGATCGGGCCATGTTCCGGGCAAGTGTGCCATGCGTTAACGGTGTCGTGGTATTGGATGCCGGGATCCGCGCAGGCCCATGCCGCGTGGCCAACCTGCTCCCAAAGGTCGCGGGCTTTGATCGTCTTCGCAACCTTGCCGTCCTTGCGGCGGATCAATTCCCAATCGGTGTCGTCCCTGACTGACTTCAGAAAGGCGTCAGTGACGCGGATCGAGTTGTTCGAGTTCTGGCCAGATACCGACGAATAGGCTTCGCTATCCCAGTCTGTATCATAGGTCGGGAATTCGATCGAGGCATAGCCTTGACGTGCGTAATCGAGGACGCGCTTGATGTAAGTCTCAGGGATTGCTGACTTTTTGGCGTCTCGGATGGCGGCCTTCAGTGTTGGGTTGGCGGCGGGATCGTAGGCGCCTTCTGCGGAACCATCAAAAGCAGCGATGGCAGCAAAGATACCATTCAGCTTCAGCTCGTGCATTTTCGAGCCCGCGACAATCGAGGCAACTTTTTGCTCTTCGATTACCTTCCAATTAATGAATTTTTCGATGTCCGGGTGGTCGGCGTCGCAAATCACCATCTTTGCCGCGCGGCGTGTTGTACCACCTGATTTGATTGCACCAGCTGCACGGTCACCTATTTTCAAAAAGCCCATAAGGCCTGAAGATTTGCCGCCACCAGAAAGGCTTTCACCCTCACCACGTAGCATTGAGAAATTGGTCCCAGTGCCCGAGCCATACTTGAAGAGTCGTGCTTCGCGAACCCATAGGTCCATGATGCCACCTTCGTTTACGAGGTCATCAGCGCAGGACTGAATGAAGCAGGCGTGGGGCTGTGGGTGCTCGTAGGCTGAGTTGGACTTGGTCAGTTTGGCGGTCTTGTAGTCGACATAGTAGTGGCCCTGTGACGGCCCATCGATGCCATAGGCCCAATGCAGGCCGGTGTTGAACCACTGCGGCGAATTTGGTGCGGCGCGTTGTGTGGCGAGCATGAAGCGCATCTCGTCGAAGTAAGCGCTGGCGTCGGCTTCCTTTGTGAAATAACCGCCCTTCCAGCCCCAATAGGCCCATGCGCCTGCGAGCCGGTCGAACACCTGACGCGCAGATGTTTCGCCGACGAAGCGATCTTCTTCGGGCAGCTTTTCGAGAGCTTTGGTATCGGGAACCGAACGCCACAAGAACTCAGGAACGCCCTTTTCCTTAACCTTCTTTAACAACGCAGGCACGCCGGCTTTACGGAAGTACTTCTGTGCGATGACGTCAGAGGCGACCTGACTCCAGGTTGTCGGGACTTCGACATTGTCGAGTTTGAAAACGATCGTGCCGTCTGGATTGCGAATCTCTGAAACAGTGTGCGTGAACTCGAGCGACGCATAGGCGTCTTTTCCAGCCTTCGTGAAAGAACGATCTATTTTCATTAACTTGCCCCGTGGTAGGTCGTTTTAAGAGTGGCGCGCCTTTGGCTTACGCCGATTATTTCGTGCCGGTCAGGGGCGAGGGAACTACCTTGATCGAAGCGTTGCCCGTACAAACGGACCACTACATCGCCCTTGGGGGAGCGTTTTTGATTTGGTTGTCATCCCTGGCGCCGTGACCACTAGATATTGTGGCTCACTGACCGACCTGCACAACCTGAAGCAAGAGAGGTGTGGTCGTCAACGGGGTTTTTTACAATTCTGTGAAGTTTTTTGGGTTGACCGGCAGGGCCCTGCCGATAGTGCGATTCTATGCTTGGCGGACGGGTCGGACCGGGCGAAATGCTGGCGCGCGGCCCTTATCCAAGAAATCCTATATCTGCCAAGACGGTAAGGGCGCATATTGAGGTTTTGAAGGCTGAAATGTAGGTGCCGACTCGGCGTAAACCCTTCGATCACGCTTGTTTGCGTTGGAAGTAAAATTAACCAAGGTTAATGCAAATGTGGCGCGAAGGTCGCGGTCAACAGCGGACCTGGTGCTGCAAACTGAGACTCCCCTACATGTAGTGGGTGAATTTCACGATTTGATGGTGGTGGTCGGGGCGGAGAGATTCGAACTCCCGACCCTCTGTTCCCAAAACAGATGCGCTACCAGGCTGCGCTACGCCCCGACGGCTTGCTGATTAGCCGCGTTCTTCGACCGGCGCAATCCTGCAATCGCGTTAATTTTCGACTTTGCAGCCCCAAACTGCATTTTCACCGAATGCAGGATGGCGCAGGACGGTGCCTGCGTCGATGCCAAGGCGCGATGAGAGGCCCGCGTTGATCTCGAGCACGTATTGGATCGCATCGCCGCCATGGATCGCAGTCTCGTCGAGAGGAACGGCGTTTTCGTGGATGCGTGCGACGGTGCCTGTCGCGTCGATGAAAATCATATCAAGCGGGATAAGCGTATTGCGCATCCAAAAGGCGACGCGTTGCGGGCTGTCATAGACAAAAAGCATGCCGGCGCTGCGGGCCATTCTTTCGCGATCCATCAGACCTTGTGAGCGTTCGGCAGGATCATCAGCGACTTCGACGCTAAAGCGCGCCTGCCCCCAGTCCCCCCGCAGATCGACCTGAGTATCGACGCAAGAGGCATGGACCGCTGCGGCGGTGGACAGGCAGGTTACAATGCTTAACAGAAATGTCCGGGTCACTCGTCGGGCTTCAGCGCAGATTCCCAACTGGTGACCTGCATCGCCATACGTCCGCGTTTTCCATCGACGACACGAAGCGACACCGCTTCGCCCGGTTGAAGATCGGCCAGACCTGAGCGACGCAGAACTTCGACGTGAAGGAACACGTCTTCGTTACGGCCAAACACATTGGCAAACCCAAAACCCTTGGCCTTGTCGAACCATTTGACCCGTGCAGGTTCAAGCGGCAGCGACAGATCGACCGCTTCCGCGATCTCGCTGCTCATGTCGTCGTCTTCGGGTTCTTCTCCGACCGGTGGCGAAATCGAGATCACCTCCACAGCCTGAACTCCACGTTCAGTTTCCTGTACGATCACCTCAATCCCGGCCGCATCCGCAACCGACGATTGTCCGAAATTTCTAAGCACGTTTGCGTGGAGCAGAATGTCGGGGCCGCCTTCGTTGGCCACGACAAAACCGAAACCCTTAGACGGGTCAAACCACTTAACTGTGCCAGAGACATGCGTCCCTTCTTCTTCGGCTTCCGACATGTTTAGCATCATCCCTCGAGCCTTTGGCCCTTATTAGCGATCAGTTTGGGCCATGGCCGTGCACTAATGCAAGGATAAAGATCGCTTTTTCGAATGATATTGGTCGAATGCCGTCAAGGTGCCAGCCGCGTTGCTTGCCAACCACGCATGCCCTCGACCTGAGTATAGCGAAAGCGGTCATGCAACCGGAAGGCGCCGTCGGCCCAAAGCTCGATTTCAACGGGTTTGATGCGAAATCCGCCCCAATGCGGCGGCCTTTTCGGCGAAAGGCCTTGTTTAGCGCCCTGTCTTGCCACTTCACCCATTAGCGTGGCGCGGCTTTTAAGCGGGCGGGATTGCTCGGACGCCCAAGCCCCGATCCGGCTTTCGAGCGCGCGGGAGTTGTAATAAGCGTCGGCCTGAGCCCCCTCCTCGCGGGTGACGTGGCCCCTGACACGAACTTGACGACGCAGGGATTTCCAATGAAGCACAAAGGCGGCCTTTGGCGTTGCTGTCAGCTCTCGGCCTTTCGCGCTTTCGTAGTTCGTATAAAACACGAAGGCGTCGTCTTCGATGTCTTTCAAGAGAACCATCCGCACGTTGGGCAAACCGTCACGGTCGACGGTGGACAGAGCAATGGCATTGGCGTCGTTGAGTTCGGTTTTCCAGGCCTCTTCCTGCCAGCGGCGGATGATGACGAAAGGGTCGCTACCTTCAAAAATATCGGTTCTTTCACTCATCGCGCTCGCTCCTCTTGATGCGGCGGTATTCATGACATAGACCCGACGCAGCGTAAACGGGCTGAGGGACAAGGCCATGACCGCAGGGTTAATGACGGGTAAACGCGGCCTCATCATGGGGCTGGCAAACGATAAATCCATCGCTTGGGGAATTGCGAAGGCTCTGGCTGAACAGGGCGCAGAGCTTGCTTTTTCCTATCAGGGCGATGCATTGAAAAAGCGGGTTATTCCGCTGGCGGCCTCGCTGGGATCAGACTTTGTGCTGCCCTGCGACGTGGGCGACGGTGGCAGTATCGATACGTTGTTCGACGACCTGAAAGAGCGATGGGGAAAGTTGGACTTCGTCGTCCATGCCATTGGTTTTTCTGATAAAAACGAGCTTCGGGGTCGCTATGTCGACACCAGCCGCGACAACTTCAAAATGACGATGGATATCTCGGTGTTCTCGTTTACTGCAGTTTGTCGGCGCGCGTGTACAATGATGCCGGATGGCGGCTCTTTGCTGACCATGACGTATTATGGCGCCGAAAAAGTCATGCCGCATTACAATGTGATGGGTGTGGCAAAAGCCGCGCTGGAAGCCAGCGTGCGTTATATTGCCGAGGACCTTGGCAAGGATGGCATTCGTTGTAATGCAATCTCTGCCGGTACGATCAAAACGCTTGCGGCGTCCGGGATTGGTGATTTCCGCTACATTTTGAAGTGGAACGAGCTGAATTCACCGATGCGGCGCAATGTTTCAATTGAGGATGTGGGAGGCTCGGCGTTGTATTTGCTAAGCGATCTCGGGCGTGGGGTGACAGGCGAGATCCATCACGTTGATTCTGGCTACCATGTGGTGGGCATGAAGAACCCTGAGGCTCCAGATATGACATTGGAGCGCAAAGAATGACCGAGCAGCTGCCACACGAGAAGGGGTTTCACGTCTCTTGGGATCAAATCCACCGCGATTCTCGCGCTTTGGCATGGCGGTTGGACGGACACGGGCCTGATAACGGCGCGTGGAAAGCAATTGTCGCTATCACACGGGGCGGAATGGCCCCGGCGATGATCGTAGCGCGTGAATTGGACGTGAGAACGGTCGATACGATTTCAGTGAAGTCCTATGATCATCAGGCGCAATCGGAAGCAAAGGTCCTGAAAGCGCCGAACGCCGAGATGATGGGCGATGGCACCGGCATTCTGGTCGTAGATGATTTGGTTGATAGCGGGCGGACCTTAGAGTTGGTGCGCGAGCTTTATCCGAATGCGCATTTTGCGACTGTTTACGCAAAGCCGCAGGGTGAACCGATGGTGGATACTTTCATCACCGGTGTCAGCCAGGACACGTGGATTTTCTTTCCGTGGGATATGGCTTTGCAATATGTTGAGCCCTACCGCGGCAAGGCCTGATGCGTATTCATCCGGCGATGGCGGCAACCGAGGCACCTCCTGTGATGGAGGCGCGGCGGTGGATCTCAGGGATTTCGTTCCCGGCTGACCGTCCTTTGCTGAATGTCTCGCAGGCTGCTCCGGTTGCCCCCCCACCCCAAGCCTTGCGTGAAGCGATTGCGCGATTTGCGGTCGATGTGCCTCAGGCGCATTTGTACGGG
The DNA here is from genome assembly GCA_905479635.1 of uncultured Boseongicola sp. Taxonomy (GTDB): domain Bacteria; phylum Pseudomonadota; class Alphaproteobacteria; order Rhodobacterales; family Rhodobacteraceae; genus Boseongicola. Next base: position 22,907 of record CAJQNG010000129.1, read on the forward strand.
CCGGTTTTGGGGCTGGGCGATCTGCGCGAACAAGTGGCGGCGGATTGGTCCGATGCCTACGGCGGATCGGTGGATGCCGTGGACGTTGCGATCACGTCAGGGTGCAATCAGGCTTTTGCAGCTGCGATCTCGACTCTGGCCGGAACAGGAGATGAAGTTCTTCTTCCAAAACCCTGGTACTTCAATCACAAAATGTGGCTTGATATGGCGGGCATTCAATCTGTGCCGATGCCCTGCGGCGCAGGCATGTTGCCCGACCCCGAGGTCGCCGCCGGTCTGATCACGGACAAAACGCGAGCGATTGTTTTGGTGACACCGAACAATCCGACGGGCGCGGAATACCCAGCCAGCCTAGTGCGCGTGTTTTTCGAGCTGTGTCGTGCGCGCGGGATTGCTTTGATTGTGGACGAGACGTACCGCGATTTTCATTCCCGCAAAGGCGCGCCGCATGATCTTTTCACCTGTCGCGATTGGCGCGACACGCTGATCCAGCTTTATTCGTTCTCGAAGGCCTATCGGCTGACAGGGCACCGCGTGGGCGCGATGGTGACGTCCCCTGCCCGTTTGGCGGAAGTTGAGAAGTTTCTGGATACGGTTGCGATCTGCGCCAACCAGCTTGGGCAGATGGCCGCCCTTTGGGGCATGCAGAATCTGAAGCAATGGTTGGGCGGGGAACGCGCGGAAATCCTTGCACGGCGCGCGGCGGTTGAACGCGAGATGTCGACGCTGTCGGGATGGGAAGTGCTTGGGGCCGGGGCGTATTTTGCTTATCTGAAACACCCCTACCCAATGGCGTCTGATGCGCTTGCGAAACACCTTGTTTCAGAGGCGTCTGTGCTGGCGCTTCCGGGGACGATGTTTACGCCGCAGGGGGATGCGCTTGGTCTGCAATCTTTGCGGATTGCGTTTGCCAACATCGACACGGCCGAGATCGGCGAACTGGCGCGACGGCTTGGATCACTTACACTTTAACGGGCAGGTCTTGCACGGCCTCTAGCGCTCGCGTAGGTAGTCGCGACCGCTGCAAAAGGACACGTGCATATGGCTAAGAAAAAAGCCTCAAACGTCTTCGTCTGGATCATCATGGTGATGCTTGTTGCCGGCCTTGCTGGGTTTGGCGCGACGAACTTTGGCGGCTCGCTCCGCAGCGTCGCGACGGTGGGCGACACGGAAGTGGATGTAGACACATATGCGCGGACCCTTCAGGCGCAAATGCGTAGTTACCAACAGGTAACGGGTCAGGCTTTGACCGTGCAGCAAGCCCGCGAGTTTGGCTTTGATCGCGCGGCCCTTAGTCAGGTCGTCAGCGATGCCGCTTTGCAGAACGCGACGGCTGAAGCAGGTGTGTCCATCGGCGACGAGAACGTCGGACGCGAGGTGGCTGCGAGCCCAGCTTTTCAAGGATTGTCAGGCGCATTTGACCGCCAGACCTACGAGCTTGCGCTGCGCCAGAACGGAGCGACCGTGCGCGAGTACGAAAACGAAATTCGCACCGGGATCGCAAGTGGTCTATTACGCGCGGCGGTTCAATCCGGTGTTCGCACGCCGGACGTCTTTACGCAAACGTTGTTCAACTATGCCCGTGAAGAGCGCGACATAACATGGGCGCGGCTGACCCAAGACGATCTTGACGCGCCGCTTGCCGAACCATCGGACGCCGATTTGCGTGCGTTTCATCAAGAAAATCCAGAGCGCTTCACCCAAGGCGAAACGCGGGTGATCAGCTATGCCTGGCTGACACCTGATATGATCGTGGACGATATCGACGTAGACGACGCCCAGTTGCGCACAATTTATGACGGCCGAATCAGCGAATACGTTCAGCCCGAGCGCCGCTTGGTTGAGCGGTTAGTCTTTGCGTCGCAAACCGAAGCCGATGATGCGAAAGCCCGCCTTGACGATGGAGAGGTCACGTTTGATGCCCTGGTCGACGAGCGCGGATTGTCGCTTGATGACGTGGACCTTGGCGAGGTTGAGGCGGGCGAGCTTGAAGCGGCCGGCGAAGCGTTGTTCGCCCTTGATGGACCAGACGTGGTTGGGCCTTTGCCGTCATCGCTTGGGCCGGCATTGTTCCGGATGAATGCAATTCTGACAGCGCAGGAAACCACGTTTGACGAGGCGCGCGCCGAATTGGCGGACGAGGCAGCGGCGGACCGTGCGCGGCGGATCATTCTTGAAGGACAAGCGCAGGTCGAGGACCTGATTGCCGGTGGCGCGAGTGTTGATCAGTTGGCCGAACGCACAGACATGCAGGTCGGCTCGATTGACTGGCGCGACGATGTCGCCGACGGGATTGCGGCCTATGACGCGTTCCGGCTGGCGGCTGCGACTGCACAGGTTGGCGCTTTTGCCGAAGTGAACGAATTGGAAGATGGCGGCATTTTCGTTCTGACGCTGGAAGACATCCGGGCGCCGGAATTGCGCGACTTCGAAACGGTGCGCGGCGCTGTGGTCGATGCCTGGGACGCAGCCGAGGCCGAGGCCGCTTTGACGGCGCAGGCCGAAGCCTATGCCGTCCGGTTGAACGGTGGGGCCGAGATGGCTGGTTTGGGGCTTGCGCTTGAGACAGATCGTGCCTTGGAACGGTCAGGGTTTGTGGATGGAACACCTCCAGATTTTACCGATCAGGTGTTTGATATGGACGAAGGCGAAGTGCGTGTTCTTTCGGAGGCCGGTGAAGCATGGCTGGTGCGGCTTGATCGCATTGCAGTGCCCGATCCAAGCTCGCCGGAAGCGCAATTGGTAGTGACGCAGTTCGGTCAGGAGACCGCGCGCGAGTTGTCCCAAAGCCTTTTAACCGCCTTTACCCAATCGGTGCTGAGCGAGACAGAGGTCTATATCAATCAGGCCGCAATCACGGCCGTTACCTCGCAATCGTACTGATGGGCCTGTCCCCTTCTTATGACGATTTCGCTCGCAGCTATGATGTGGGCGAGAACCAATTGGTCTACACGCGGCTGGCGGCGGATTTGGATACTCCGGTGTCATTGATGCTGAAGTTGACGGGTGCGAAGGCGGATGCGTTCGTACTTGAATCGGTCACAGGCGGTGAGGTGCGGGGGCGCTATTCGATCATTGGCATGAAGCCGGATTTAATCTGGGAGTGCCATGGGGCAACCGCGCGAATTAATCGCAACGCGCGGTTTGATCGTAGCGCATTTGTTGATGAATCGGCTGATCCGCTTGCATCGTTGCGATCCCTGATTGCAGAAAGCCGGATTGAATTGCCTGCTGGACTGCCCGGCGCATCGGCGGGGATTTTTGGCTATCTCGGCTATGATATGATCCGTCTGGTCGAGCATTTACCCAATGTTAACCCGGATGTTTTAGGTGTGCCCGACGCGATCATGTTGCGGCCTTCCGTGGTTGCTGTGCTGGATGGCGTAAAGGGCGAAGTGATTGTCTGTGCACCTGCTTGGATATCATCGGGGCAAAACGCACGGGCTGCATATGCGCAAGCCGCGGAACGGGTGATGGACGCGGTGCGCGATATGGAGCGCGCGGTGCCAAGCGCGGACCGCGATCTTGGTGAAGAATTTGCAGCGCCTGACCCGATCTCAAATTTCGCGAAGGCGGATTATTTAGCGGCCGTCGAGAAGGCGCGCGAGTATATTCAGGCAGGCGACATTTTTCAGGTCGTGCCATCGCAACGCTGGTCGCAACCTTTTCCCCTAGCACCTTTTTCGCTCTATCGGTCATTGCGACGCACGAACCCCTCGCCGTTCATGTTCCATTTCGACTTTGGCGGATTTCAGGTGATCGGGGCGTCTCCGGAAATTCTGGTGCGGGTGTTTGACGGCGAAGTCACGGTGCGTCCAATCGCTGGTACGCGGCCACGGGGGGCTACTCCGGAGGAGGATCGCGCCTATGAGGCAGATCTGATGGGCGACGAGAAAGAATTGGCCGAGCATCTGATGCTGTTGGATTTAGGCCGCAACGATGTGGGTCGGGTGGCAAAGATCGGTACAGTGCGGCCCACAGAAGAGTTCATCGTTGAGCACTATTCCCATGTCATGCACATTGTGTCGAACGTGGTAGGAGAATTGCGCGAGGACGAAGACGCTTTGTCGGCATTGCTTGCAGGTTTGCCGGCGGGGACGGTTTCAGGCGCCCCGAAGGTGCGTGCGATGGAAATCATCGACGAGTTGGAGCCCGAAAAACGCGGTGTTTATGGCGGCGGCGTCGGATATTTCTCGGCGGGCGGCGACATGGACATGTGTATCGCTTTGCGCACGGCCGTTTTGAAGGACGAGACCTTGTACGTGCAGGCCGGTGGCGGTGTTGTTTGGGACAGCGATCCGGAAGCCGAATACGAGGAAACGGTTAATAAAAGCCGCGCCATTCGCAAAGCCGCCGAGGATGCGGGGCGGTTCGAACGCGGCGGAAATCACTAAACCGATTGGGGCTTTGCCCGTTGTGCGAATTAATCTTCGTTAATCGCCTTCAAGATAGCGGCTGGCTTGTGATCTCGTCTCAAAGATGTGGAGGCGGTGCGCTGGAAAAGCCTCGGAAAGCTTCAGGCGCATAAAGGCAGACCCTGCGTAACGAGTTATCTTATTATAGTACTTTTTCTCCAAGGTTGTGACCATACGCGCCCATGCGTTCACCACATCGTCCCCGATGCGGCAGTCATCGTAATTCACAATGACATCAACGCGTTGCGGATGTCGTGCGCAAACGCCTTCAACCGCCTCATAGACTAGTTTGACGTCGGCTTCGCTTTTGATCCGCATCTTCTCAAAGTTTAAGAACAGCCGATTTTGCGTGGTGTCCAGGGCCACGCGCATCGGTAGATCAAGATGGAGGAGATCGACGCGGAGATCCATCTCGGCTAACTGGAAAATACGCGCGTCCATAAGCGCCAGGTCTTCGATAATCGGGGGCGTCTCCATCAATGCGAGTATGTCGCGATCCAGATCAATGCCCGGGGCAATCTCGGTGAGCTTCAAACCATTGGGGGTTAGTTCGAACACACAGCGTTCCGTCACGTAGATCACGGGCTGGCCAAGGCGTGCGGCACGCGTTCCCGAAAAGGTGACCTGCTCGACATCAGGTAAGAATTTTCGGTGCGCCCCTTCGTTCAGGATTGTTAATCCGCCGTTCTCGACCGCTATTTTCAAACCCGATGCGGTGAAGGTGCCCGCAAAGACGAGGGCGCGGGCATTCTGAGAAATATTAATGAAGCCCCCTGCCCCTGCAAGACGCGGGCCGAAGCGCGAGACGTTAACGTTGCCGTACTGGTCGGCTTGGGCGAGGCCAAGGCAGGCCATATCGAGACCCCCGCCATCATAGAAATCGAACTGGTTGTTTTGCGGGATGACCGCATCGGTGTTCACCGCCGCACCAAAATCGAGGCCGGATGCGGGCTGCCCGCCGATGACGCCCGGCTCCGCGGTCAGGGTCAGATGTTCTAGAAGGCCCTCGTCGGCGGCGACCGAGGCAACCCCCTCGGGCATACCGATGCCAAGGTTGACGACGCCGTTGACCGGTAATTCAAAGGCGCAACGACGGGCGATGACCTTGCGAGCATCGAGCGGCATCGGGGGGATTTCGCCTTCGGGCGGACGGATGCGGTTAGTGAAGGCTTGGTTGAAGGGCGTGGCGTAGGTTTGAAGGTGATTTTCGGGCTTTGAGACCACGACGGCATCCACGAGAATCCCAGGGATTTGCACATCGCGGGCGGGAAGGGATTTATTACGTGCGATCCGTTCGACTTGCACGATGACGACGCCGCCTGCGTTTTTCACGGCCATCGCCTGGGCAAGATTGTCGATTATAAGCGCTTCGCGCTCCATCGTGATATTGCCAGCCTGGTCGGCTGTCGTGCCGCGCAGAAGCGCGACCGTAAGGCGTTGGGCCGGGTAAAAAAGAACCTCTTCGCCGTCAATCTCAATTAATTTCAGTTGAGGTTCTGTTGATATATCATTTATGGCACCGCCCCCGTTTCTTGGGTCGACAAAGGTCTCAAGCCCAACCTTTGAGAGCATTCCCGGCTTGCCGGCCGCAATGTCACGGTAAAGCTGGCTGATGCAGCCTTGTGGCAGGTTCCAGCCCTCGATTTTGCCATCAACGGCGAGTGCCGCGACTTTGGGGATCAACCCCCAGTGGCCGCCGATGACCCGTTTCAAAAGGCCCTCGTGACCGAGGCGATTGAGACCGCGGTCTTTGCCGTCGCCCTGCCCCGCAGCGAAGAACAGCGTCAGATCGCGCGGGCTTTGGGTTTCAACAAAGCGGTCCTCAATGGCGCGGAGAAGTTCGTCGGGAACACCTATTCCAACGAAGCCAGAGGTTGTGATGACATCCCCGTCTTTGATCAGGGCGGCGGCTTCGGAAGGGGAGACGACTTTATTGAGCATAGAGGCATCTTAGGCGCGCGCCGCGGTTCGGTCTAGTTGCGTGTCGGGGCCCATTTACCGATCATAAGGCAGATCACCTCCTTTCCATCACGGGCTTTCAAAGGCTGTTCTTTGGTGATCGTGGTGCGATTTTTGCGCCGTAAAAGCCGGATCGTGAGGTGGTCGCACCTTTCGTGGCGGGCGTCGTTATGGTCGGGAGGTCGGCCAAGCTCGTGAGACTCCTTTGGGTCAGATCGAAGGTCGAAAAGCTGCGGAGGCCAGTCGGGGAAATGGACGTATTTCCATTAACTTTTGCGGATCATATTGACGCAGAATCTGGATGGGTCCGTGCCGAGTGTTTTGCGGGCAGCATAAAAGGCGTAGTCGATTTCCGAGAAGACAGCGTCGCGCCAGTCATAACCGTTTGGCCGTGCAAGATCGGTTCCAGCGAGCGACCTTCGAGACGATAATATGCCGACGGCGCGCCCGTTTTGTCGAGGAAGGTGAGCACGAGATCGATGGCTTTGACGAAGGCATCCGAGATGGCGCTTCGGGTCGGATAGACTTAAAGCCGCGGGTCGCAATTGATCAGCGGGACACAGACGGACACCTCGTGAAAGAGGACCTTTTCGCCCATCCAGTGATCCCCAAAGTGGTCGCCGTGATCGGAAGTGAAGACGATCATTGTCTCGCGCTCCTTGCCTATCTTCTCGAGCCAGTCAAACAACAACCCAAAGTGATCGTCGGTCTGTATAGTGTTTTCTACAACAAAAGGGGAAAGACGCACATGGAAGCGGATTATGTCGTCGTCGGCGCAGGGTCAGCGGGCTGTGTTGTGGCGAATCGTTTGAGCGCGGATCCCAACGTGAAAGTCGTCCTGCTAGAGGCCGGTCCTGCCGATACGAACCCTTGGATTCACATCCCCGTTGGTTATTTCAAGACTATGCATAATCCGAAGGTCGACTGGTGTTATCGCACCGAACCGGATCCGGGGCTGAATGGGCGGTCCATCGACTGGCCGCGCGGCAAGGTTTTGGGGGGGTCGTCGTCGCTGAACGGATTGTTATACGTCCGCGGGCAAGCCGGGGACTATGATCGCTGGCGTCAGATGGGGAACACCGGCTGGGGCTGGGATGATGTGTTGCCATTGTTCAAGCGCGCCGAGGCGAACGAGCGCGGCGCGGATGAGTTCCACGGGGACGAAGGCCCCCTCGCCGTCTCAGACATGCGGATCCAGCGTCCCATTTGTGATGCCTGGGTCGCGGCTGCGCAAGCTGCGGGCTATCCTTTCAATCCCGACTATAACGGCAGGACACAGGAAGGCGTCGGGTATTTCCAGCTGACCACGAAAAACGGCCGCCGGTGCAGTGCCGCAGTGGCATATCTGAAGCCGATCCGCAGCCGCACTAATCTGAAGGTCGTGACGAAGGCGCTGGTCTCCAAGGTAAACATCGAGAACAAGTGTGCGGTCAGCGTGTCGTATCGCGATGCAAGCGGCAGCGAACAAATCGTCACGGCGCGACGCGAGATTGTGTTGTCGGGCGGGTCAATCAATTCGCCGCAAATCCTGATGCTTTCGGGGATCGGCGACGCCGAACACCTGAAGGAAAACGGTGTCGAGCCAGCGCACCATTTGCCGGGCGTGGGCAAAAACTTGCAAGACCACCTTCAGGCGCGGCTTGTGTTCAAGTGCAACGAACCCACGCTGAATGACGAGGTACGATCCTTGTTCAATCAGGCGCGGATCGCCTTGAAGTATGCGATGTTCCGTTCGGGGCCGATGACGATGGCCGCGTCTTTGGCGACCGGGTTTCTTAAAACGCACGACGATGCGGCAACGCCGGATATCCAATTCCACGTGCAACCCTGGTCTGCCGACAGTCCCGGCGAAGGCGTGCATCCGTTTTCGGCTTTCACAATGTCGGTGTGTCAGCTGCGTCCCGAAAGCCGGGGCGAGATCAGGCTTGATGGGCCCTCGCCCAGATCCTATCCGAAAATTCATCC
>CAJQNG010000130.1 GCA_905479635.1 uncultured Boseongicola sp.
AACTCGTCACAACAGAAGCAAAAGTTGGCGAAACGTCATGGCGCATTTTCGCAAAGCCCGCGCTTTGGCAGGGGATGAACGTCATTGTACAACTCACGACCATTTCGCTTTTGACCGTCTTCGCCATCCAAACCCGCCTTGCCAACCCATTGGTCTGGCCCGTCATCTTCGTCGCATTGGCCTGGGTCCTGCCGTTAAGTTGGCTTTATCATTATCTAACGGCTTTTGCCTTCCTTCCGGCGCTTGTTGCGCGCCTTGGATGGAAACGCGGCATCTACGCAATGTCAGTTCCCGCGCTCGTCACCAGCTCAGCGTTCTTTGTACTAACCCTATCTTTGCCCGCAGTAAAAACTCTCGCATACCCCGTGATGGGCGGGGCTATGGTCTGGAAGGGTCTCGTCTTTCTATGGACCATACGCCAATCAGCGTTGAAACCGCCCTTGCGTACTACGAGCCAACCCCTATAACCCACGACAATTTGCGTGACCTAGGGGATGGCCGATGCCTAAAAGAACCGACATCAAGTCGATCATGATTATTGGCGCGGGCCCCATCGTTATCGGACAGGCCTGCGAATTTGACTACTCCGGCGCCCAGGCCTGCAAAGCCCTGCGCGAGGAAGGTTTCCGCGTCATCCTCGTCAACTCGAACCCCGCGACGATCATGACCGATCCCGGATTGGCCGACGCAACCTACATCGAACCCATCACCCCCGAAGTTGTCGCCAAAATCATCGAAAAAGAACGCCCAGACGCGCTTTTGCCGACGATGGGCGGCCAAACCGGCCTGAACACATCTCTAGCGCTCGAAGAAATGGGCGTCCTCGAAAAGTTCGGCGTCGAAATGATCGGCGCGACGCGCGATGCCATCGAAATGGCCGAAGACCGCAAACTTTTCCGCGAAGCGATGGAGCGCATCGGCCTCGAAAACCCGAAAGCCACCATCGTCGCCGCCCCGAAAGCCGAAAATGGACGCTACGACGTCCCAAAAGGCCTCGAAGACGCGATGGCCGCCATTGATTACGTGGGCCTGCCCGCCGTCATCCGCCCAGCCTTCACCCTTGGCGGTACCGGCGGCGGCATCGCCTACAACCGCGACGAATACTTCGAGATTTGTCGCCGTGGGCTTGAGGCATCGCCCGTCGCGCAAATCCTGATCGACGAAAGCCTGCTTGGCTGGAAAGAATTCGAGATGGAGGTCGTCCGCGACAAAGCCGACAACGCCATCATCGTCTGCGCCATTGAAAACGTCGATCCAATGGGCGTCCATACCGGCGACTCGATCACCGTCGCGCCCGCCCTCACTCTCACGGACAAGGAATACCAAATGATGCGCTCGGCCTCGATTGCGGTCCTGCGCGAGATCGGCGTAGAAACCGGAGGCTCGAACGTCCAGTGGGCCGTGAACCCTGCTGATGGCCGCATGGTCGTGATCGAAATGAACCCGCGCGTGTCGCGTTCGTCCGCTCTCGCCTCAAAAGCCACCGGCTTCCCGATTGCAAAAATTGCGGCGAAACTTGCCATCGGCTACACTCTGGACGAGCTCGACAACGACATCACCAAAGTCACCCCAGCAAGCTTCGAGCCAACCATTGACTATGTGGTCACCAAGATCCCACGCTTTGCCTTCGAGAAATTTCCAGGCTCTGAACCCAGCCTTACCACCGCGATGAAATCCGTTGGCGAAGCCATGGCCATTGGCCGCACCTTCCACGAGTCGATGCAAAAAGCGCTCGCCTCATTGGAAACCGGCCTCACTGGCTTTGATGAAATCGACATTCCGGGCGCGCCAGATCGTGCAGCCATCACCGCGGCCCTTTCGAAGCGAACCCCTGACCGTATCCGCGTCATCGCCCAAGCCATGCGCGAAGGTCTGACCGACGAAGACATCCAAATAGCCACATCCTTCGACCCTTGGTTCCTTGCCCGTATCCGCGAGATCATCGAGGCCGAAGCCAGGATTCGCAAAGACGGCCTGCCCCTCACCGAACACGGATTGCGCGCCCTCAAAATGTTTGGCTTCACCGATGCGCGGCTTGCCATCCTGACAGGCCGCACCGAAACCAACGTCCGCAACGCCCGCCATAACCTTGGCGTTATAGCTGTCTTCAAACGCATCGACACCTGCGCCGCCGAATTCGAGGCGCAAACACCTTACATGTACTCAACCTACGAAGCCCCTGTCATGGGTGAGGTCGAATGCGAAGCCCGGCCCTCGAACGCAAAAAAAGTCGTTATTCTCGGCGGTGGTCCGAACCGCATCGGACAAGGCATCGAATTCGACTACTGCTGCTGCCACGCCTGTTACGCCCTGTCAGATCAGGGCTACGAAACCATCATGATCAACTGTAACCCCGAGACGGTCTCCACCGATTACGACACCTCGGACCGCCTCTATTTCGAGCCGCTCACCTACGAACACGTGATGGAAATCCTGCGCGTCGAGCAGGATAACGGCACGCTTCACGGCGTGATCGTCCAGTTTGGCGGCCAGACCCCGTTGAAGCTTGCAAACGCCCTTCACGACGCCGGAATCCCTATCCTTGGCACAACGCCAGACGCAATCGATCTCGCCGAAGATCGCGAGCGCTTTCAGGAACTTGTGAACCGCCTCGACCTCAAACAACCAGTTAACGCTATCGCTTCCACCGACGCACAGGCGATGCTGGCAGCTGAAAAAATAGGCTTTCCTCTGGTCATCCGTCCGTCCTACGTCCTTGGTGGCCGGGCCATGGAAATTGTGCGCGACACAGCGCAACTTGAACGCTACATCCGCGACGCGGTCGTCGTCTCCGGCGACAGCCCCGTTCTTCTCGACCGCTACCTTGGCGGGGCCGTCGAAGTTGATGTGGATGCTCTCGCAGACGGCGAAAACGTGCACGTCGCCGGCATTATGCAGCACATCGAGGAAGCCGGCGTCCATTCCGGCGACAGCGCCTGCTCGCTCCCACCGCACACGCTCTCAGATGATATCATCGCACGCCTGATCGAACAGACGGTGGCACTTGCAAAAGAGCTTAAAGTCGTAGGCCTGATGAACGTCCAGTTCGCCATCAAGAACGACGAGATTTACCTTATCGAGGTAAATCCCCGCGCTTCGCGCACCGTGCCATTTGTCGCCAAAGCCACTGACAGCGCCATCGCCTCTATTGCGGCGCGTCTCATGGCCGGGGAAAAGCTCAATGCCTTCCCAATGAAGCCGCCCCATGCGCCTGTCTCCGACGATGTTGTGATCCCAACGGGCGACCCGATGCAATTGGCCGATTTCCGCACGCCATGGTTCTCCGTCAAGGAAGCCGTCCTGCCCTTCGCCCGCTTCCCAGGTGTCGACACGCTTCTCGGTCCCGAGATGCGCTCAACCGGCGAAGTCATGGGCTGGGATCGCTCTTTCGCCCGCGCATTCCTGAAAGCACAGATGGGCGCAGGCGTTGACTTACCAACGTCCGGCACGGTCTTCTTCTCAATCAAGGACGACGATAAAACCGACGAGCTTATTGAAACGGCTCGCATGCTGCGCGAGTTGGGTCTCTCCATCCTCGCAACGCGAGGCACGGCCAGCTTCCTCACCGAAAACGGTATCCCTTCCGACGTAGTGAACAAAGCCTATGAAGGCGGACGCACAATCGTCGATGTGATGAAGGACGGGGAAATTTCGCTCGTGATGAACACCACTGAGGGCGCGCAGGCAGTCGAGGACTCGCGCTCAATGCGCAACGTCGCACTGATGGACAAAATCCCCTACTACACCACCGCCGCCGCGGCCCATGCAGCAGCCCTTGCGATGGTCGCCCGGCGCGACGGCGAGATCGAAGTTCGCAGTTTGCAAGGCGCTTAAAACGCGCCTGGCTTTCGTATTGCGCTGTTAAGACATGGAAACAAATGCTCCAGGTCCGGGGTGCGAACACGCGACAGCGACCGCATGCAGGGACGTGACAAAGACGTCCCGCCTTCAACCATTTCAAGGGGTTAACATGTTGGTTCGGAATTGGCCGCGACATGTGACGCGCGCCGGCACGACCATGCGTTAAGATACCGGCAACCCAGCGTCACCCTTGCCCTCAAGCTTTTGTTCCCGTTACGTAAACCGATCACATGACGAGATCCCAATGCACACGCCCATCATCACCGGCAGCGGCGTCTTCACGCCCGAGAACGTCATTACCAACGCCGAATTGGTCGTAAGCTTCAACGCCTACGTCGACCGCTTCAACGCCGCCTACGAAGAAGAGATCGTCAAAGGCGACATCGCCGCAAAGACGCATTCCAACGCTGATTTCATTCGTGATGCCAGCGGGATCGAGCAACGCTATGTGATTGATAAAGAAGGCATTCTTGACCCTACCCGCATGACACCTCGTCTAAACACGCGGCCAGATGATGCGCCGTCCCTGATGGCTGAAATGGGCATCGATGCCATCCACAAAGCCTTGGCACAAGCTGGTCGCGATCCTGTAGATATAGACCTCATCCTTTGCGCCGCCTCAAACCACGAACGCGCATACCCCGCAATTGCTGTGGAAATGCAGCAGCTTCTGGGCGCGAGCGGTTTCGCCTATGACATGAACGTCGCCTGTTCCTCTGCAACTTTTGGGCTGCAAACCGCCGCCGACATGGTGCGTACAGGGTCCGTCAAATGCGCCGTCGTTGTCAGCCCAGAGGTCTGCTCCGCCCACCTCGAATGGCGCGATCGCGATTGTCATTTCATCTTCGGCGACGTTGCTACAGCAATTCTGATCGAACCCGAAGCCGACGGCATGGCGGGTTTTCGTGTTCTCTCAACCCGCTGCGCGACAAAATTTTCAAACAATATCCGCAACAATGACGGTTACTTGCGCCGCGCACACGACCAGATGGAAGACCGACGCGACATGCAGTTCATGCAGGAAGGCCGCAAGGTTTTCAAAGAAGTCCTACCCATGGTGGCCCGCCATATCACCGGCCATCTCCACGATGAAAGCCTTGATGCAAATGACCTCAAGCGCCTTTGGCTACATCAGGCCAACAAGACAATGAACGACTATATCGGCAAAAAAAAGTCCTGGGCCGCGAACCGACCGAAGGCGAGCAACCCAATATTCTACAAGACTACGCAAATACGTCGTCCGCCGGCTCCATCATCGCATTCTCCAAGTTTTCGCAAGACCTTGAGGCGGGCGATCTCGGTCTTCTTTGCTCGTTCGGCGCAGGGTATTCCGTCGGCTCTGCCGTCTTGGAGCGGGTCGGATCCATTCCGAAGCGCGCACGTCACACTCCGTTAACAAAAAATGGGTAAACAGCCGCCCAAGCCCTCTTGTTCAAGCGCTTGACCCGCGCTAGGCAAAATGAATGGCCAAACTCTATTTTAATTATTCCACAATGAATGCAGGGAAATCGACCCTACTTTTGCAGGCGTCGTATAACTATCGTGAACGCGGGATGCAGACGTATCTTTTGACGGCCGAGATAGATGGGCGCACTGGCGATGGCCTGATTGGCAGCCGCATAGGAATTAGCGCCAGAGCCGACACATACGACACAAAGTCGAACCTGTTCGACATGCTCCAGCGGCGTCAGAAAAGTGGCCCGATCGCATGTGTTTTCATCGACGAAGCGCAGTTTCTGACCAAAGATCAAGTTTGGCAATTGGCACGCGCGGTCGACGACCTGAAGCTGCCCGTGATGTGTTACGGTCTGCGGGTCGATTTTCGGGGAGAGCTTTTCCCCGGCTCAGCGGCACTTCTTGCTTTGGCCGACGAAATGCGCGAGGCGCGCACGATCTGTTTTTGCGGCAAGAAGGCGACGATGGTCGTCCGTCAGGACGAAGACGGCCATCCCCTTGCTGACGGAGCCCAAGTGCAAATCGGCGGCAATGACGCTTATGTTTCCCTGTGTCGCAGGCATTGGCGCGAAGCAATGGGCGAGCGACCGCCCACGCCCTAGCCCACAGGATTTGGCAGTGTTTTCCCATCAATCCAAGCGTTCAGATTGTCCACCGCCATCAGCCCCATATCAACCCGAACTTCAAGTGCCGCGGTGCCAAGATGTGGGAGCAGGGTAACGTTTTCCATAGCTTTCAGCGCTTCCGGCACAATCGGCTCTTGCTCGTAAACATCAAGCCCTGCCCCAGAAATCTGGCCCGCTTGCAACGCTGAAATGAGAGCAGCCTCGTCAACCACATCGCCCCGCGCGATGTTCACCAGGACGCTGTGCGGCTGCATCTTTCTCAACAAGTCAGCGCCCATAAGATGATGTGTTTCCGGGGTCGCCGGCACCGCCAGGACAACGATATCCGCCGTCGCACACAGCTCGCTCAAAGTATCCAATTGCCGCGCCGGAACGCCAGCATCCTTCACTTTTGACCGGTTGTAAAAGACAACGTTCATATCGAAACCAAGACCCGCGCGCTTCGCAATCGCTTTGCCAATCCGCCCCATCCCGATGATGCCAATAGTCTTGCCCGTGACATGAACCCCAAGAAACTGGGTCGGATGCCACCCTTCCCATGCACTGGCCCGTACAGCACGCTCGCCTTCACCCGCGCGTCGACAGGTCATCAAGATAAGCGTCATTGCAATATCAGCCGTAGCGTCTGTGACAGCGCCAGGCGTATTGGTGACCGCTATTCCCGAGGTGCGCGCGGCAGTCACATCGATATGATTATAGCCCACACCAAAATTGGCGAGTATTTTGCATTTCATGTCAGATGCTTGGCCAATGACAGTCGCTGAAAGCGGATCACCCAGCGTCGGCAAGATAGCATCATACCGCCCTAAGGCGTCGACCATCTCGGCAGGTGGAAGAGGGCGCGTTTCTTGCCTCACGCTAACATCAAACCCCGCATCAACCGCCTGCAGAACAGCTTCAGGCAGCGGGCGCGTGATCAAAAGTTTCGGCATCAAAACATCTGCACGCCAAGCGGCACGTCCTTATCTGGTTTCAGCAACACAACTTCGCCATCCGCGTCCGGCACCCCAAGCACCAAAACCTCGGATCTGAACTTTCCGATCTGGCGCGGCGCAAGGTTCACGACGGCCAGAACCTTTCGGCCAGGTAGGGTTTCAACATCATAGTGTTGCACGATCTGAGCCGAGCTTTTGCGCTCACCGATCTTTGGCCCGAAATCGAGGTACAACTTGATTGCAGGCTTGCGCGCCTCGGGGAACGGCTCGGCGCGAAGGATTTGGCCAACGCGGATATCGACCTTCAGGAAGTCCTCAAATTCAAGCGTCATGCCCCAAGCTCCCGACTACGGTCTGCCGCCGCGGCCACTGCACGATTAAGCAAGGCAGGAAACCCATTCTCGGCATCCATTAAAACCTCCAACGCAGCCCCCGTAGTGCCATTGGGGCTTGTCACGTTGATCCGCAGTTGCGTGGCGCTCTCCTCGGACGCAGCCGCCAATGCCCCCGCCCCGGCCACAGTTGCGACGGCCAATTCCATCGCCATTTCACGCGGTAAACCTTGCGCAACACCAGCATCTGCCATGCATTCGATCATGTGAAAGACGTACGCTGGCCCCGAGCCAGAGACACCTGTCACAGCGTCGATCTGGGCTTCGCTCTCCAATTCAACCGTTTTGCCTACAGCGCACAATAGGGCGCGCGCCAATTCCAGACGCTCGTCACTGACATGGGCATTCCGACAATATGCGGTGATCCCTTGTGCAATTGCCGCCGGCGTATTGGGCATTGCGCGTACGATAGGTGTCTTTAGGCCAAAGACTGCTTCAAAAGCCGCTATTTTCGTTCCCGCGGCAATTGATAAAAGGACGGTTTCACCGTTCCCATAACCTTGAATAGACGGCAGCGCGTCGCCCATCATTTGCGGCTTGACCGCAACCACCATAATCGCTGGATTGGAAGGCAGCGTGTGGTTCACGCTTACGCCGCGCGCCGCAACCCAGTCCGGCGCATTCGGATCAATTACATGGACTGCCGACGCCGGAAGACCTTGCGACAACCAGCCTTCGAGCATAGCGCCACCCATCTTGCCGCAACCTAGCAGAACCAATCCCCGTTGAGGTATGTCGCCGAAATCCATGTCAATATTCTCCCGTTTGACCCTGAATACGGTAAACGCTCCGGTAGGGACAACCTCGTTTCAAACTCCGACGCGCAAGCTGCCCCACTCAAGCGCACGTCGCGCTCACATTTATTGGGAGGCTTGTATCCAGGCTTGTCGCTGTCGCCGCAGACCAAAGAAAAAACCGGGCCGCACTGGCGACCCGGTTTTCTTGCTTGACCTGCTGGCCGGGGGGATCAGCCGATTAACACACAGAATCAAGCTAACCTTGAGGTCTTTTCAAGCCGTGCCGTAAGCCTCGGCAATTGCCATATTCATCGCTTCGGCGGGTGTTTCATCGCCCCAAGCAACAAGTTGAAAGGCCGGATAGAAGCGTTCTGCCGACAAGACAGCCGCCCGGATCATAGTATCGATCTGCTCTGCTCCAGCAATCTGTCCACCTGCAAGGACAAGGCCATATCGCCAAACCATAAGCTTTTGCGCCGCCCAGTACGAGAACGCACCCGCCCAACACATATCGTTGGTGGCGTTCAAAGTTTCATAGAGTGCGCCCAGCTTCTCTTTTGGTGGATCCATCTCGAATGTGCAAATGAGGCGCAAGGTCTCGTCATGCGACGACCACGCTAGGGTAATGGAATAGGTCCGCCACTGCCCTTCGACCGCCATCGCGATCTGATCATCAGCGACCCTGTCGAAATCCCATTCGTGGTGCTCGGCAAGATGCTCGACAATGTCAATTGGATGGATTTCGTCTGTGGAAAAGTACTGCTCGGAAAGTGACATACGCGGCCTCATGTGCTCTGGCTGCGTGGCGTCTTCCGGCCACCACAGCTTGGTGCCTGCTCAAGGTCCGGTGGATTTCCCCCCCGACCTTACGATATATGGTGTGCGCAAAGCCCGAGTCTGTAAAGGTCTAATTTAGGAAATACCGGTGGATAACCTGCAACGCCGCAAGATTTCTGGGGATAAACCAGGCCAGGCCGCGCAAGCCGAGCAGCTTGCGCGCTACCACGCTCCAAACAAGTTGGAATTTGGGTCAGAAGGCTTTTTTAGCTGTCGCTAGAGGCTTCATGCGCATCAAGTCGCGCCTTCAAAACTTCGTTTTCTTCGCGCGCCTTTTGGGCCATTGCACGCACCGCGTCGAACTCTTCGCGCGTCACAAAATCGCGATCTGCAAGCCAGCGATCGACAAGGCCCTTCATGGCCGTCTCAGCTTCATCGCGCGCACCCTGTGCCACACCCATCGCATTGGTCATCAATTGCGAAAAATCGTCGATAATCTTATTGCGCGTCTGCATGGCTTCTCCGGGAATTGGCTACGATACCCTATATGGGGAACGTATCAGTGATCGCAAGGTTGACGTCTCTCCAATCCGCTGCCACTTCACTCAAACCATGTTACTTGTGATCCCTTTTCCCGACCTGTCACCAACACTGATCGAGATCCCGCTGGGACCGATCACGCTCCCTATTCGGTGGTATGCTCTGGCCTATATTGCGGGAATTATTCTTGGCGTCTGGATGGCCGGACGGGCCCTTGCGCGTCCTGCATTGTGGCAGAATGAAACACCGCCAATGACCAAGGAGCGGCTTGAGGATTTCACCACATGGCTGATAATCGGCATCATTCTGGGCGGGCGCATTGGGTATGTTCTTTTCTACGAACCTGCATATTTTCTTGAGAATCCGGGAGATATTCTGCGGGTTTGGACCGGTGGAATGGCGTTCCACGGCGGCTTTCTTGGCGTGTTGGTGGCTGGGCTAATTTTTGCCCGAAAACACCGCATTTCAATCCCGAAACTTGCGGATCTTGCCGCCCTTTGCACCGCTCCGGGACTTCTGTTTGGCCGTGTCGCAAACTTCATCAACGCCGAACTTTGGGGCCGCCCTACAGATGCGCCATGGGGCGTTATATTCCCGGGGGTACGCGCACAGGACTGTCCCGACATCGTGGGACCCTGCGCCCGCCACCCGTCACAACTTTACGAAGCCGGGCTAGAAGGTCTGGTCTTGGGGGTAATTCTTGTCTGGCTAGCCTTCACACGGGGCTGGTTGAGAACGCCCGGAGCCATCTGCGGCGTCTTCCTTGCAGGCTACGGCGCGGCCCGCTTTTTTGTCGAATTTTACCGCGTCGCGGATGCCCAATATATCACCCCCGACAATCCACTGGGTCGCGTCCTGTTCGTTGGTGATTTCGGCCTGTCCATGGGCCAGATCCTATCGACACCAATGATCCTGATCGGCCTCGCCTTCATTGTCCTTGCCCGACGACGCGCATGACCACACTGTTTGACCGTCTCGCGCAGATCATCCGCGAGAACGGACCGCTAACCGTGGCCGACTACATGCGCCATTGCTTGCTTGACCCCGAGTTTGGATATTACTCAACACGCGATCCGTTCGGAGCCAAAGGAGACTTCACAACCGCCCCTGAGATCAGCCAGATGTTTGGCGAATTGATCGGGCTTGCACTTGCGCAGGCCTGGCTCGATCAAGGGGCACCGTCTCCGTTCGCCCTTGTCGAATTAGGCCCCGGTCGCGGCACGCTATTGGCTGACCTTCTACGGGCAACAAAGGGCGTCCCGGGGTTTCATGATGCAGCCCAGTTGCACATGATTGAAGCTTCCCCCACCCTCCGCGACTTTCAGATCAGGACCATCCCACATAAAATCCTGCACCACGACACACTGGCCAGCGTACCGGACCTGCCGGTTTTTCTGATCGCCAACGAGTTTTTCGATGCCCTCCCTATAAGACAATTTGTGCGAGACGGCGCGGGATGGCGGGAACGCGTGGTCGGGTTCGTTGACGGGGCACTGGCGTTTGGATTGGCGGATGTTTCCCACCCTCCAGGTCTTGAAGATCGGCTAAGCGACACAAAAGACGGTGATTTGGTTGAGATCAGCCCTGCCTATGCGGCCATCGCGCGCGATATCGACGCCCGCCTGACTCAAAAAGGCGGCATCGCCTACATCATCGACTATGGGGACTGGCGGTCCTTAGGCGACACATTTCAAGCCCTTCATGCGCATAAACCAGCCCCCCCACTCGACAGGCCCGGATCGGCAGATTTGACGGCGCACGTTGATTTTGAAGCCATCGCGAAGGCTGTCCAGACTGCCACGACGTCTCGCCTGACCCCTCAAGGGGTCTTTCTCGAGCGCCTTGGAATTACTAATCGCGCACAAGCGTTGGCTCAAAATCTTGAGGGATCAGCCCTTGATCAGCACGTGGCGGCACATCGACGCTTGACGCACCCCGACGAAATGGGAACGCTCTTCAAGGTGATGGCACTTTATCCCAAAGATGGACCCCTCCCACCGGGAGTGACGGCGTGACGGTGGAAATCTTGACCTCTGACATGCTGTTGCCAGTCCGACATGGGTTTTTTACCCGTCGCGGCGGCGCATCCTCGGGAGTGTTTGAAGGGCTGAATTGTGGATACGGTTCGTCCGATCAGACCGAAATAGTGACGATCAACCGAAACCGGGTCGCTAAGGCAATGGGTGTCGCATCCGACTATTTGGCAAGTGTTCACCAAGTTCACTCAGCAACAGTCGTGACGTTTGACGGCGCGACAAATCAAGAACCCGACAAAGCTGACGCAATCGTAACAGCAACGCCCGGCGTCTGCCTGACGATCCTGACGGCCGACTGCCAGCCTGTGCTATTTGTCGATACGACCGCCGGAGTAATTGGAGCTGCACACGCAGGATGGAAAGGTGCAATCGGCGGCGTGCTTGAAGCCACGATTGATGGCATGATCGCTCTTGGCGCAAGGCGGCAGGACATTCGCGCAGCCATAGGCCCGTCTATTTCGCAGACTGCCTATGAAGTTGGCCCGGACTTCCTTGAGACATTTCTTGATGACGACCCCGAAAACAGTCGTTTCTTTGCCGGTGGTAGCGGCGACCGAGTGCAGTTCGATCTTCCCGCCTACGGCTTACACCGTTTGCGAAACGCCGACATTGGGGGCGCCGAGTGGACACGACACTGCACCTACTCCGACCCTGAGCGGTTCTTTTCCTACCGGCGAAGCGTTCACGCACAAGAAGCAGACTATGGGCGCCTAATTGCGGCGATCTGTCTTTAGCATTTCGATGCCAAACCACCCTGAAACCGCCACGCCATTGCCCCATTGCCAGGTGACACTCTCTTAAGGCCCGGTGATATGCCGTGCCCAAGACAAGTGATGGAGATCGGGCTATGAAAATCAAGCCACGTTGGATGAAAAGCGTGATTGCAACGGCCAAAAAACAGGCGCCTACAATGCCGTTTCAGCGATCTGGAGCCATCGAAAACATACCCGTGAAACCGGCTTTTTCCGATCACGCTTGATCAGATTTGCGCCGAAATTGTGGCGCAGGCTGACCCCGTGATCCGAACCGCCAGACCGCTGCCAAAAGGTTGATTACATGAGCTACACCCCACCAACCCTGCCGCCGTTTCCCGGAGAAACTCCCACGCGTCGCGTTCATTCAGAAGCGCGCTGGACAGCGCGTCGGGTCACACGACCCCAATCACAATCGCTCGCAACCAAACTAACGCGACGCTTCGAAGTTGAATGGCTCGCAGAAAATGGCGTCCAATCCTCCGTTCGAGTGGCCCCCGCTTTGCCTGTTTTTGAACAAGCCTTCGGGGCTTTTGCGCATGGCGTATTAGTCCAAACGACCGAAGGTCCGGTCGCTGTCGAAGACCTTTTGCCGGGTGCGTTTCTTGAATGCGCCGGCGGACATACGTCACAGCTCCTTTGGAAAGGCGCAATCACGCTGGTTCCGGGTGCTCCGTCAATGTCAGAATTGCCCGATCGCCTTTACCGGGTCATGCCCGATGCCTTTGGGCTGGGACGGCCATCACAAGACCAAACATTCGGCCCCCACGCACGCCGCTTTAACCGCGACCCAAAAGTACGTGCGGCACTTGGCGCGGAAACCGCCCTTGTCCCGCTTTCGGCAACAGCCGACGGCATGGCGGTAATTGAAGTGAACCCTATCGCAGCGACCCGCGTCTATCATCTTGCCTGCGAAAAACACGAAACGATCTTTGCGGCCGGGATGGAAGTCGAGACCTATCATCCGGGTCCGGATGTCGCGCTTTCCCTGTCTGACGAGATGATGCAGCATTTTTTGATGTTTTTCCCATACATCCGCAGCATACGGGATTTCGGACGCCTCACCGCGCCGCGGATCACGTCGGCAGAATTGGCGGCCATCACTTAGGCGTTCTTGGCGAGCCGCGCTTCCAAGATATCGAACGGGACACCTGGCGCATCTTTTGCATCGCGGATGACCAATGATGTCTTCACGCTTGCAACATTTGGCGCCGAGGTCAAAGATTCGGTCAAAAAGCGCTGGAACGTCGACAGATCCGGAGCGACACACTTCAAGACGAAGTCCACTTCGCCATTCAGCATGTGGCATTCCCGGACGAGCGGCCACGCACAGCAACGTTCCTCAAAGGCGCGCAAATCCGACTCGGCCTGACTTTGCAGCCCGACCATAGCAAAAACCTGCACTTCGAAACCCAGCTCTCGCGGGTCGACATCGGCATGGTAGCCCCGGATAAAGCCCTGCTCTTCCAAGGTG
>CAJQNG010000131.1 GCA_905479635.1 uncultured Boseongicola sp.
CGGCCAATGTGGGCCATATCAGTCTGGATCAGATGAAGGTGATGTCGGCAATCGAGCGCTGCCGCACAGCGGCGCTTGGCGGGCATGTTGCGCGGTGCGTCGACTGAGCGCATGAGCACATCGCCTATAATTCGTGCCGCAACCGTCACTGCCCCAAATGTCAGGCGGGTGCGGCAAAGGCATGGCTGGCGGCACGGCAAGCTGAACTGCTGCCGTACGATACTTCCACCACGTCTTCACTCTGCCCAAACAGATCGCTGACATTGCGCATCAAAACAAGCGCGGGCGTTGTCACATCAACTTTTCTAAGTGGAAATATCGAAGTTTTTGAAAATACGTTTTACTGGATTTCAACGACTTACGAGATTTCAAGTCCCATCAAGAAGACGAAATCTGCCGATAACTGAGTTAATGTGACAACGCCTCCTCATACACTGGTGACCGACAAACTTCGATCCTACGGCGCTGCGATGAAAGTCGTTGGCAACGCCAACCGGCAGGAAACGGGCCGCTGGGAAAATAATCGGGCGGAGAACGCGCACCCGCTGCCTGACAGTGGTTTGCTTGCAAACCATGAAAAGGGGCCGTTTCGACGACGAGAACGCGCCATGCAATGGTTTCACAGCATGCGATGTTTGCAAAAGTTCGCCGCCGTTCATGCGGCCGTCTATACTCATTTCAACCAGGAGCGCGCGCTCTACACACGCGCCAATTTCAAGGCCAACCGCGCCGCTGCTCTCTCCGAATGGCGCCAAATTTGTTCGCCATAAGGTCCGGCTTTCGGCGGCGAACTGAGACGAGTTCTCATCCGTTTGACAGCACCGGGGGCATGCTTCGCTGAGCCAAGAAAATTGACCTATACGCTCTAACGGATAATCTGGTTTTAGCCGTTATGGCGCATAAAGTAGATGTATTCGCCGTACCGTATATTGACAAAATATTCGGTGAAGCGTATAGTTAATACATGAATGACCTAGCACGCACACCAAGACAAATCGGGGCCATCTTCCAGCGCGCGCGCAAGAAGCGCGGCTGGACACAGATGCAGCTCGCCGAACGCGCAGGCCTTCGGCAAGCCACGATCTCGATGATCGAGAGCGGCGAAAAGCCTGCAAAGCTCGGGTCCATCCTCGCCGTGCTGGCTGCCCTCGACCTTGAATTCAGGGTTGGCGAGCGCTCCAAAGGGCACGGCAGCGACATCGAGGAACTGTTCTGATGGGACGCCGCCCTGCCTACGCACCACTACGCGTGTATCTGAACAATCGCGGCGTCGGCACGCTGAGCCGCGAGGCCAGCGGTGCAATCGACTTTTCATACCATGAAGACTGGCTCGGCTGGGAGCACGCCCTGCCGGTCTCTCTCTCTCTTCCCTTACGCGAAACCCCTTATCGCGGTGAATCCGTTGCGGCTGTCTTTGAAAATCTTCTGCCGGACTCGGACACGCTGCGCCGCCATGTTGCCGAAAAGGTCGGCGCACGCGGCATAGATGCGTACAGCATGCTGGCCAAGATCGGCCATGACTGTGTCGGCGCGCTGCAATTCATAGCAGGAGATGACGAGGCACCTGATACCACGGGCAAGCTGGATGGCGAAGCCGTAGATGCCGAGGGCATCGAAAAAATTCTGAAAGGCCTGAGCCAGGCACCGCTGGGGCTTAACCGCGATGATGCGTTCAGGATTTCCGTGGCGGGTGCACAAGAAAAAACGGCCCTTCTCTGGCACGAAGGACAATGGATCAAGCCACACGGCACAACACCGACGACACACCTAATCAAGACACAGATCGGGCAGTTGCCCGGCGGCATCCACCTGTCGGACAGTGTCGAGAACGAGTACTACTGCCTGAAGCTGACAGAAGCATTCGGCCTGCCGGTCAACACGGCCACCATAGAAACATTCGGAGAGACAAAGGCGCTCGTGATCGAGCGCTTCGATCGCCGCTGGACCAAGGACGGGCGCCTGCTGCGCCTGCCGCAAGAAGACTGCTGCCAGGCGCTATCCGTACCTCCTACGCTCAAATACCAGAATGAAGGAGGACCGGGCATGGTGGACATTCTCACCATGCTAAAAGGCAGCGATACGCCCACGGAGGATCAGGACGTTTTTATCAAGGCGCAGCTGATTTTCTGGCTCATTGGCGCGACGGATGGGCATGCCAAGAATTTCAGCGTGTTCTTGAGCCCTGGTGGCAGCTACCGGATGACGCCGCTTTACGATATTCTCACGGCGCAAACAGCGCTCAATGCTCGCCAGATCGAGCGCAAGCAGATGAAGATGGCAATGTCGCTCGGCAAGAGCCGCCACTACCGTTTCGATCAGATTCACGGGCGGCACTTTGTGCAAACCGCGGTTCAGGCCGGTCTGTCAAAAAAGCGGGCTGCTGCCATCATTGAAGAGGTCGCAGAGCTTGCCCCCAAGGCGCTCGATGCTTCCGCGCATGCGCTACCGAAAGATTTTTCGACAGCCGTTGTCGATGTCGTCCAAGAGGCAACTATAGCGCGCCTCGGCGGCCTTGCTCTCATAAACACGGAATAATCGTTCAGCACTACATATTTGGGACGATCTTACCCGTAGCCCTTACCGCGCCCTTTCTTGTGGCCCTTCTCCTTACCACGCTGCTTCCAGCTCTTGCGCCGCTTGCGGTTATCTTCAGCCGAAGTATCCATCGCCGCCTCAACATTAAACTCATCGGACAAACCTTCTTCTTCCAGAAGACGCGCATTGGTGCGCCAGCCTTTCTTGGCTCCGCGAGCATCCAGACCTTCGGCGCGCGCCGCAGCCTGCAGTTGCTCCTGCCTGACCACCCGGCGCAGCGCTTCGCGCTTTAGATCGCGATCAAGCGAAGCCCGCTCGCGCTGTTCGGTTTTCTCCATCGCCTTTTCACCCGCAGCAAGCGTGCTTTGCTCAAGGCGATAAGGAGGCTACAATGTTTGCGTTTGAAGACACCACGGCGGCGGTCGACGAGCCCAAAAGCGCTCGTCTGGAAGCCCGTACATAACCATCTGTGAAAGACACGATCAATCGCGCAGCCACGCTGAACGGAGTAGATGTCAGTTCTTTTGTCGTGAGCGCCGCGTACAATGCGGCTCAATCGACGATTGAAGGACACAAAGTTACGGTGATTGAAAGTGAGGCGGACAGGAAGGCGTTTTTCGACGCTTTGGACAACCCGCCCAAACCAAACAAGCGTTTGGTCGACGCCTTTGCATTGCGAAAGAAACTCATTTCGAATGCCGAGTAAGACCGAAGATCAACCACCGTTCACAATTCAGCCGTTCGATCCCAAGACCCATGATCGAGCGGCTTTTTCTTGTGGCGTTCCGCAGATGGACAATGACCTGAAACTAAATGCAAAAAAGGGCAGAAAGGCGGATGTTGTCAGCGTTTGGGTGTTCATCGGCGCCATAAGTAACATCGGTGGCTTCTACGGCATCAACATGCATGCCATCAACGTAAAGGAAATGCTTGGCTCCTATCAAAAGAAGGCGGGAAAACACGGCCTGCTGCCAGCTGCCTTCATTGCGATGATCGTGGTCGATGAGACCCAGCAAGGGAACGGGATCGGTAGCGCTCTGGTCGCCGATGCATTGAGCCGGATCGCACGAGTTTCCGATGAAGTTGGTACATGTGTTATCATTTTAGACGTGTTCAATGACGGTGATGCCGACACCGTTGCACGGCGCAAAACATACTGCGAGGCATTTGGATTCCTTCCCTTGCCTGACCAACCTCTCCGTCTCTTTATGCCAGTTCAAACGGCACGAGAACTGGCAGGCTGAGATGACGGATCAGGAGTAAGAATTCTAGGACGACAATATGGCGGATGAAGATCAGAGTTTCCGCTCACATACTGAGATCGCACCGGACGAACTGACGACTGCGCTTCACTCTCTCGAGTTACTAGGCAGAGATTAGGCCTGCAGGTCACCAATCTGACGGTCATCTACCAATTTATCATGGGCGTCGAGCACCACACACTTCAGGAATACATTCGGACCGAGAGAACACCTCCGGAAGCCATGTTTTTGAATGCACAATCTCAAATGTGGATTTTTGCGGCCTATGAGCTCCTTCGAACATGGAGAGCACGCGCCAAGGACATTATTAAGTGGGCGGAGAATCGCGGTTTGGAGATGAAGGCAAAAAGTCTCGAGGAGGACCAGGGTTTTAGGCACCGTAAAGTTAATACGGTCGTGCGAAAGATGTCTAACGCCCTTGACCTCACACGGCTGAAACTTGTGCAGTTTCACGCCACGTATGCATAGCGATCGATCGCATTTATCGGAAACTGGCTGATGTCCTTTCGTGGCCAGGCAGGTGGAACAAGTTGGCAATCGGGTCGTCGATGGAAACGGAACGTTGCAGGTGCCTGCCGGATTTGAACCTCTTCATAATCCTCTCTCGCCGTCGCGTGGGCTGATGGGAGGGCATTGTCACGGTAACTCGACGAACGTGGCGAATTCAGGATAACGGCATGGGATGAAAAAGATTTCCTATTCCCG
>CAJQNG010000132.1 GCA_905479635.1 uncultured Boseongicola sp.
AGGCCTTCACGATGAGCGGCGACTGGGGGGCCGTTGATTGCAAGGTCCTGAAAAATGAACCCGGTAAGACCCTCTCATATACTTGGGTTGGTAACGTATCGCACGACAAACATTTAAATCTTAGCATCAACAATGCCTGAATGTCCGCTCTGGCCGCCGGCTATTGTATCACTCGCATCCGCAGCGAAAGTCCGGTTTGCCGCCCAATTGACCAACTCTCGCGTAGCCAAATTTGGACTGGACTTCGCGGGCACGGGAAGCGTGTGTGGTCTCAAGTGATAGCTAACCTTTCCTACTAACATCGCCTGCCCGGAACTTGCGGGCTTGTCTCAGTGGAAGGCCCCGGATCATCCGCAGCCCCACACGGGAGACAGACATGACCAACACCAAACCACTCTCCAAGCGCGCGCAACTGGCGAAGATGGTCGGTCGAAAGTCCGGCGCGACAGTCGAGACCCTTCGACAACAACTCGGCTGGCAGCCCCATACGATACGTGCCGAGATATCCCGATTGCGAAAGACTGGTCTCGTTGTGACCTGCACTGCTGCTGCAAAAGGGTCAGTCTATAAAGCGCAGTCACAGCCCGTTGCTGTAGAGGAGGCCTGAGATGGACGACCTCGCAAGGCAGATCGCTGAGATTGAGGCCTGGGGTCGAGACCAATGTCTGGAAGCATGGGACAAGCTGGCCGAGGCGCCGCCTGGATCGCGGCTCTCGCTCAGGTTCCTGCGGAAAGCGCTGATCTTTGAGGTGCGATGCAAGAGGCTAGGGGGCTTTCGTCGGCAGTGAGGCGTGCGCTTAAAGCGGAAGCAAAGCCAGACACTGCGATGATCAAGGCGCCCCTTAGTTCGACCCTCCCAAAAGGCACTCAACTGGTCCGGGAATGGAATGGTCGCATATATCGGGTAAACGTAACATCAGACGGCTTTGAGATGGGCGGCCAGTCGTTCTCATCTCTCAGTGCGGTCGCCAAACGGATCACAGGTGCCGAGTGGAGCGGACCCCGGTTCTTTGGTTTGAAGAAGCGCGCCGCATGAAACGTATCCGCTGCGCCATTTACACCCGCAAAAGCTCCGAGGATGGGCTTGAGCAGGACTTCAACTCGCTCGATGCACAGCGTGAAGCCTGTGAGGCCTATGTCGCCAGTCAGCGCCACGAAGGGTGGGAGTTGCTACCCGATCATTACGATGACGGAGGCATCTCAGGCGGGCATCTCGAACGCCCTGCCCTGCTTCGATTGATGGAAGCCGTGGACGCAAAGCAGGTCGATCAGATCGTGGTTTATAAGATCGACCGGCTGACACGGTCACTGGCTGACTTCGCAAAGCTGGTTGATCGGTTGGATCAGGCGGAAGCGTCCTTTGTCTCTGTGACCCAGTCGTTCAACACCGCAACCAGCATGGGGCGCCTGACCTTGAATGTGCTCTTGAGCTTTGCGCAGTTCGAACGCGAAGTGACGGCAGAGCGCATCCGCGACAAGATCGCGGCCTCCAAACGCAAGGGGCTCTGGATGGGTGGCAATGTACCTCTCGGGTACGACCCCGATGGCCGCACCTTGAGCATCAACCACACCGAAGCAGAGACAATCCTCACGCTCTATGGCCTCTACGAGGAGTGGGGCACCATGAGCCTGGTTCAGGAAGCCGCCGGTCGACTGCAGCTTCGGTCCAAACAGAGGCGTGCGCCAGATGGGAGTCTCAGGGGTGGCAAGATCATGTCGCGTGGACAGCTGCATCACATCCTGACCAACCCGATCTATGCAGGCCGTATTCGCCACAAGGGACAGGTCTTTGAGGGTCAGCATGCAGCAATCATTGATCCTGAGCGATGGGATGCCTTGCAGAACCAACTAAGTGGCAAGGCTGCAAAGCCTCGTCTTACAAAGCAGCATCGTGATCCATCGCCACTTGCATGCAAGATCATTGACGAGGCAGGCGAGCGGTTGACCCCCAGCCATGCGCAAAAGTGCAAGAAGCGGTATCGTTACTACATCTCCCAGAAGCTGGTGACGGGTGTGACACAGGCGGACGAGAAACAACGGACGTGGCGCATCCCGGCGCTTGCTTTAGAGGGTGCAATTGCAGGTGCGGTTCAGAAACGAATTGGGCTGCTTTCCGCAGCGGCCAATATCCAAAATTTCCCTGGGACCGAATCTGCAATACCTGATGCGCGTGAAGCCCTCGAAATTGTAGAGCAAGTGCGGATCGCACCGGGAAGACTGACGATCAATCTCAATGCCAAACGGACGCAAAAGCTTGTAGGCGCTGAGCTGGAGTGTGACCCAGATGACCTCACGCTCGAACTGCCGTTCAGTGAGCGTCGAAGAGGCGTTGAGATGAAGATCATTGTTGGCGAAGGTGCCGCGAATGTTGATCAGATTCTCGTCGAGAATATTGCGCTCGCCAATCAATGGTACCGGCAGTTGAAAGACGGACAGAGCTACGGGGCCATCGCTGCGCAAGCCGGCACTTCGAAACGCCGGGTTCAGCAGCTCATCGATCTGGCGTTCCTGGCGCCAGACATTGTCCGTGACATCGTGAATGGCACGCAGCCTGTGGCGCTGACTTCTGACTGGTGCCTGCGCCATGAGCTTCCTGCCGAGTGGCAAGCGCAACGACAGCGCATCGCAACCCTCTGAACACACCGCTTCGCGTATCGCGGAACTCGCCAGTCCAGACACTTGGTGGATAACGCGCCGAATTTGTCCTGAGCAGGAGTCTGGCGCAGCGACCCGACAGCACAACCCACCGAAACTTCGGCACTATTTGGCGCGACGTCACGTATCGAAGGTTTGGTGGAACTGCCTGGCTGTGCACGCAGTCCCGAGCCAACCGGTCTGGGCCACAAATTCCCTGTTAAACAGGGAAAGAACAGGGAAAAATTGCAGTTTTGGGCGAATTTGGCCTCAAGCATCTGGATTCACGCATATAAATCAGAGGCTTGCGCATGAATTCCCTACTCAAGTTAACAGGGAATTAAATTCCGGTATCAGGGAAAGAATTCGAGAGAACAGGGAAAGAGATTCGAAGAGCAGTAAAGCGCATGTCCCGCCGAAGTCACGAGGGCGCTGAAGAATTTTTCGCCTCGCTGAATGACTGCTTGTGAACCGTGAGCAGTCATTGGTGCGAACCGCGGCGAATGATTGCCCCGCATTGCGGACCTTGATGAGTATCACAGCGAACGACCGCAATGCGGAGAGGCTGTGTGAAAAAGTATGCGTCCGGTTAAGGCGCGGTTTCAGGCTTTTTCGGGCTGCCAGTTCCACGGCATGAGCTCATCGATGCGATTGATCTTGTGATCTGGGAGGCGCTGGAGGACCCATGTGAGCCAAGCTTCAGGATCGACGTTGTTCATCTTTGCGGTCTCGACGAGCGTGTAAGCGATGGCGGCTGCCTTTCCGCCGCCGATGGACCCCATGAATAGATAATTTTTGCGCCCGAGAGCAATTGGCCTGATTGACCGTTCGCAGGTGTTGTTGTCGAGCTCGAGACGGCCATCGTCGAGATAGCCGCGGGCTTTTGGCATGCGGTTGAG
>CAJQNG010000133.1 GCA_905479635.1 uncultured Boseongicola sp.
CGCCTTCGCTAACGTCGGCCGAAGCCACGTCGCTGAGTTTGGCGAAGCGGTAACCGGGACCGGCTTGAACTGACCACTGAATGTCAGGCGTGTTGTAGATGCGGTAACCTGCACCGAAGCTGACGAAGCCGTCGGACTCAAGCGACGAGAACAGTCTCGCGCAAGTTAACATAATAAACCAATGGGGCGGATATGTGCGCGTGGTGGCATACGAATTATTATCGTGCGCCACTTGTATTCGCCCGCGCGTCACATGGTTTTAAATCGGGGTGCGTAGGGTGAACTTGCGCCGTTTTCTGGTTGGGGTAATTCGGCCAATATTCCTAAAGCAACCAGCTTTAACCTCCACGTGGTCGCTGTTTGGAGCGCCAATCAAGCCTTTTGGGCACGTAGCCGTTACAGGGCTGCGAGGATGCGAGTGTACAGATTGCCCCTGACAGAAACCTCCACGAGTTAGAAGGCGCGGGTGTGGCGGAGGTGTCGGTGCCCATAAAATAGATGTGACGCTTCGGCTGTATCCAACGATTATTTCTCAATCGGCCCAAAAAACTGAAAGAATTTTGCAGCTGCGGTCACAGGCATGAACTCTAGGCTCGTTCCGAGCCATCAACCATCTTCAAGGGTCGCCACACCGAAAAGCACCCAAAAGCGCGATTGCACAACTCCGACCCGCGACACCCCCAAAACAAAAAATAGGGGCATTGGAACCAATTGCCGGATAGTCCGGTCACAAAAAGACCGCATGCTCCACAAAGATACCTTGGAATGAGTCCGCGAGCGTCGCAAAAGTGCCGCCTCTATGGGCGACACTGGTGCTTGTAGTAACGAGTGATTTGAGTGCTGGGGGTCGTCCGTCGAGGGCGGCCCCTTTTCCAACCACCTCAGGCAAATACACTGCCTCGGTGCTTGATCCCTAATCAATTCCCAGAACGCGGCAAAATTTTGACCTTAAAGGGGTTTGTTTCGCTCAGCAGGGTTCATTCCCCCGCCTTTCTTGCTTTTGTCCAAACGCGAGACACAATACCTCCACCGGCGCCGTCAGCCGCAAATGGCTTGAGGCGGGTAGGGGCAGAGCGATCGCTAGTGAAGACTGGTTCGCATGCGTCTGAAAGCACCTCTGGCGCAGCTTGCCGGGTGTGTCGTTCTTCGTCTTGGCATTCACGACCCTTAAACCGCCCCATCAGGCAAATGAGCTAAAGATTGCGGCCACACTCACGCTCCACCCGCCGCGATGGCTACCCGTGATTGAGATATCCGAAAAGGGAAACTCGAAGCATCAGCACCAGGTGATAATCAGGCCAATTGTGGCAGCAGGTCGCGTACTGAAGCAAAGCGCAGCAGGATCAAGCATGTCTGCGAAGGCATCAATGGCGCGGACAGGGTTGCTCTCACCGACGTCGTCGAGATGTGAAGGCAGCAACATCGTCTGATGACGGGCAACATCTTCGATAAATTGCGCCATGGACACCCTCCGTACCGAATACGGAAACCATTCCATCATTTAGACAAAGTTGCGGGAGTTTTCACACAGCCTCCAGATCTAGCTGACGTCTAAAATCAACTGTTGGATGTCTGCTTTCGCGCGCTTCCTAACCATCAAGTAGAGAAAGAATTTCCGTGCAGTTTTCTATCTTGCCGCCACAACAGTCCGCTATCAGGAACTGCACCAGGGCGTTCACAGTAGCAAGATTGGCAGCGTAGTGAATCTCGCGCTGATGGCGCGTGGCAACAAGGACGCCAGCGCGTTTAAGGATCGACAGGTGGCCGGACAACGTCGATGGTTTTGTGCCCAGTTGCCGGGAAATTTCCAAAGCAGGCAATCCCTCGGGGCCAACCCTGACGAGCAAGCGAAACGCGGAAATTCTGGTTGGTTGCGCGAGGGCTGCAAGGGCTTCAATTGCGTCGGTCTGCTTCATATTTCGGTATTGCCCGAAATAACGAAACTTGACAAGGCGCGACTGCTGAATTAGCCCCAAATTATTTCGGCGTTTACCGAACTGTGAAGCGAGGAGACACATGTGGCCGGAACTTTAATCACGTCCGAGGTGGACTTCGAGGCAAGCGGTAAACACTCTGGATTTCTGCGCGTGCCACATTCGGTGCATCGATCAGCATACGGCTGGATACCCGTGCCTGTCGTTTCCATCAAGAATGGCGATGGGCCGACGCTCTTGATTATGGCTGGCAATCATGGAGACGAATACGAAGGGCAGATTGCAGTATCCAACCTTGCACGAAAACTGGAGCATGCTGATCTTAGCGGTCAAATGATCCTGCTGCCGATGGTGAATTTTCCTGCCGCACAGGCCGGCTTGCGGACGTCTCCCATAGACGATGGAAACCTAAATCGTCTCTTTCCCGGCAGAGCAACGGGTAGTCTGACCGAAATGATCGCCCATTATGTCGAAAACGTAATAATGCCTTTGGCCGATTATGCGATTGATCTGCATTCGGGGGGCAGCTCTCTTTTCTACCCGCCCAACTTGCTGCGCGGACAAGGGCACAGCCTCGAGGAAAGTGAGGCTTTGGTACGTATCCAAAACGCGTTTGATTTGCCTTATGCTTGGGTCTTTAAAAGTGGTGGCGGGCGCACCAGCACAGCGCACACTGCGATGAGCGCAGCCAACCGCAATGGCGTGATCAACGTCATGGCTGAACTTGGCGGCGACGGCGAGGTTACGCCTGATATTTTGCTACGCGCTGAGCATGGATTGCACCGCGTTCTACATGCGTTGGATATGTTGCCAAGCTATAGGCCAGATACAGCGCAGGGCACGCGCGAGCTGAATGTGCAGGGGTCAATCTTTGCCTATACGGCGGGCCTTTTCGAGCCGCTTAAGTCTATCGGAGAAGAGGTGTCCATTGGCGAAGTAGTTGGACGCATTCACCATCCCGATACGGCGCAGTCAGAGCCAGAAATTATAACGTCGCCCCATGAGGGGGTCGCTTTGTGCAGGCGGGCGATGGCACAGGTCGTGTGCGGCGATGCGATGCTTCAGATTGCATCCGATGCCCGACCCCGCGCGGTTTAAGCATGTGCGCATACCCCGTATTCCTTGACGACATACACTATGTGGCAACCGCGCTTGACGACTTAGTCGTTCGAGCCCCTGAGCTAGAAAATGAAGACGTTGACGCCGTGCTTGGTGAGCGATCCTTACCCAGGGCCGAGAACTTCCAAGGCACCGGCGCGTTCAAAATCCGCGGTGCTTACAACCGGGTATTGAACCTAACGTACGAAGAACGTGCGCGTGGCACCGTCAACTATTCATCGGGAAACCACGCGCTTGGCTCGGTGCGGGCAGACCAAATGCTCGGATCGTCTGCCGTCATCGTGATGCTCACCGATGTGCCAACAGCCAAAATTGCAGCAGCCCGCGCCCTAGGGGACACAAAATGACACTAGAAAGACGGCTGATGGCCGAATGGCTGGGCACTTTTTCATTGCTTGCAACGGTCATAGGTTCAGGAATTATGGCCGAGCGGTTGGCCGACGGGAACGTAGCGATTGCACTCTTGGGCAATACGATACCAACCGGTGCGATCCTTGTGGTTTTAATCACCATCTTCGGTCCGATATCCGGCGCGCACTTCAATCCTGCGGTGACGCTTAGCTTTGCCATGCGGCGCGAAATCAAAAAGCGCGATGCCGGGCTCTACGTGATCGTGCAGGTGTTTGGCGGCATCGTGGGCGTGCTTGCAGCACATGTCATGTTTGAACACCCACTGATCGATCCCTCAGCCACCACCCGCAGCGGTATCGGCCAGTGGGTCGGCGAATTCGTGGCGACCTTTGGTTTGGTCGGCACCATCCTAGCCTGCATCAAGGCGCGGCCTGCAGCGGTGCCTATGGCTGTGGGTCTATACATCACGGCTGCCTATTGGTTCACGTCATCTACGTCGTTTGCGAACCCGGCAGTCACGATCGCACGCGGATTTTCAGACACCTTTGCAGGGATCGCACCCACAGATGTAATCGCTTTTATTGCTGTGCAACTCGTCGCTGCAGTCTTGGCGACTTGGTTTTTTGGGTGGCTACTGGAAGACGAAAAAAATGACTGAACGTTTTGATTTTGATGAGGTGTTTGACCGGCGGGAAGTTCCAGCCCTCAAAGTGCACCGTATGGTTCTTGGTGCAGATGGAATGGACCTGTTTCCTGCCGGTGTTGCCGACATGGATTTTCGCGCACCACCTGCGGTGCTCGCCGCATTGGAGAACCGGGCTGCTCATGGAATTTTTGGGTATGAAACCGTGCCGGATGGGCTAATGCCCGCGCTTGTGGATTGGCTGAAACTGCGACACGGCTGGTCTGTGAACCCAGATCATATTCTGCGCGCGCCCAATGTGCTCAACAGCCTGTCTATGGCAGCCAGCCTGTTTTCGGATCATGGGGACGGGATCATCGTCCAACCTCCGGTCTTCTTCGATTTTGCGGACATCATCGCAGAGAACGGCCGCCGCATGGTTACTAATCCGTTGGTCTTGTCCGATGGACGCTATGAAATGGATTTGGGGGGACTAGATACATGCGCCGCTGATCCTCGCGTGAAAATGCTGTTTTTATGTAACCCCCATAATCCAGTAGGTCGTGTCTGGTCCAAATTAGAATTGGCACAACTCGGTACGATTTGCCGAAAGCACGGCGTTGTCGTTGTGTCGGATGAAATCCATGGGGACGTCACCTTCGCGGGCCGCACGTATACTCCGTTTGCTTCGGTGTCGCATGATGACGCACTAAACAGCATTACCTGCCTGTCACCCGCCAAGAGCTTTAACATCGCGGCATGTTGTAGTGCATTTACAGTTGTGCCCGATCACGCGCGACGCGACGCTTTCGCCGCAGAAAACAGTCGCCTAACAGTGAACAAAAACAACGCCTTCGCAAGCGTTGCGATGGAGGCCGCTTATCTGCATGGCGGCCCGTGGCTTGATGCTGTCAATGCGTATATCGAGGCCAACCTAGCCCTGGTACGGGAACGGATTGCCGATGTACCTGAGGTCACATTGATTGAGCCGGATGGAACTTTCTTGCTTTGGTTGGATTTTCGCGCCTTGGCCTTAGAGCCTGAGAAGTTGGCCTTGTTTCTGCGACAAGACGCAGGATGGGCCATTACTCGCGGCATCGCGTTCGGCGAGGGCGGTGCAGGCTTCGGGCGGCTGAACATCGGCTGTGTGCACGCGCAACTGGATCAAGCGCTGGAAGGCCTCATTGACGCTATTTCAAAGAACCGAGAGACCCTCACATGACTGACACACCCAACATCGTAGAAGAGCACTTCCATAGCATCGACTCTGCTCGTTTGTTTTCCAAAGGTGACCCAGACCACCCACCGCGCATTTTGTTGCTCTATGGCTCACTTCGGGACCGATCATTTAGTCGATTGATGACCCAAGAAGCGGCGCGGGTTCTGACGCGCCTGGGGGCAGATACCAAGACGTTTAACCCCAGCGGCTTGCCTTTGCCCGACGATGCCGACGCATCCCACCCCAAAGTGCAGGAATTGCGCGATCTGGTCAGCTGGAGCGAAGGCATGGTCTGGTGTTCTCCCGAACGCCATGGGGCAATGACAGGTATCATGAAGGCGCAAATCGACTGGATTCCACTTTCTTTAGGGGCCGTACGCCCGACCCAAGGCAAAACGCTTGCAGTGATGCAAGTCTGTGGCGGTTCGCAAAGCTTCAACACCCTCAATCAGTTACGGGTACTTGGTCGGTGGATGCGGCTAATAACAATCCCCAATCAATCCTCGACCCCGAAAGCCTTTCTTGAATTTGACGATAACGACCGCATGAAGCCATCGCCTAACTACGATCGCATGGTCGATGTTATGGAGGAATTGGTAAAATTCACACTGCTGACACGTGGTCGATCTGATTATCTGGTAGAACGCTACAGCGAACGCAAGGAAACGGGCGCGGCATTGATAAAGCGAGTGAACCAAGAGGCAATCTGACGCCTGATTTTTATCCTAGGCGACGTACCGGCAACACATCTTGCCGAGTGGCGTTGTCTCTGCCCATTCAGAGACGCGTTCGGATTCGTCTGGCAGCACCATGCGTTCGCATCCAAACCGGCAATTCTTGCAAAGACGCCGTCGGCATGCGTAAGCTTTTGGACATTCAGCCAATCGATTCAGGGTGAATCGACTGGCCTTGTGTGGAAATTCCTACATTGGAGCAACGCTATGAGCCTGCGCATCAACGACACTATTCCCGACCTCACCGTCGAAACAGACCAGGGCACCTTTGGTCTGCATGACTGGATTGGCGATAGTTGGGCAATCCTTTTTTCACATCCCAAGGACTTCACACCGGTTTGTACGACAGAATTCGGGGCAGTCGCTCAACTGGCCGATGAATGGGCCAAGCGCGGCACCAAGGTAATTGGTGTTTCCGTAGATGGTGTTGAGGATCACAAGAAGTGGAAAGGCGATATTGAGAAAGTTGGGGGCGCTCCTGCCGGCTTCCCGATCATCGCAGATGAAGGTTTGGCAGTTTCAAAAGCCTTCGACATGTTGCCGGCAGATGCCTATCTGCCAGATGGCCGCACACCGAACGATAGTCAGACCGTGCGATCTGTTTTCATCATCGGGCCGGATAAAAAGATGAAGTTGTCCATGACCTATCCTATGAACGTGGGCCGTAATTTTGCAGAGGTCCTACGCGCGCTCGATGGCCTGCAAACGGCTGCCAGCCGAGGTGTCGCAACACCCGCCAACTGGAATGTCGGTGATGATGTGGTGATCCCGACCGCTGTTAGCGACACAGAAGCCAAAGAGAAATTTGGCGACTTCACAACTGTTCTTCCCTATCTGCGAATGACCAGCTTGAAGGGCTAAGTCGCCGAAGGGCCCCATTGGTTCGTGATCTTTTGGGGCCTGATTTCAGATATTTTGCAGCGGCATTGAGTGTCGCACCTTCGCTGTATCAAAGTCCGTGTTGTCCGCAGGCGCGAAAAACAGCAAAGGTCAGGATTGGGCCCATCACGGCAGGGCGCGACGGTGCGGCTATCTTTGCGTCGGCATCCTTGAACTTTTTGTAGTTCACGCTGAGCCACATTCTTTACCGCTCTCGATGAGATAACACCGGGCACTTCAACGACGACAGAATGCCTTCGTATATGCCCACCTTAGATGGCAGCGCGAGCAATGGCTCAATCTTTGCAGATCGATAGGGAAATCATAAGACAAGCCAAACACGGCGCCAAGAAAGGCGAACTTGCACCGCTGAAAGATATTATGTTCTACCATCTACGGCGACTAGACCTATGTAAGGGTCTTCTACGAATGGGCATGCAGATAAATTGATCAATACTTTAGATATCAACACTGATCCCATTGATGCCGTCATTACTTGGGTCGATGGGAACACGGTCTCTCACCAGCGTAAACGCTCCCAATACATGGCAGCATCTGGCAGTACGCTTCATGAGAACGCGACTAACCCTCATCGATGGGGTAACAATGATGAAATCCTGTATTGCCTACAATCCATCGAAAACTTCGCACCCTGGACGCGAAAAATCTGGATCGTTGTCGATAGCGAGACCCCAAATCTATCCGTACTTTCCGACGCCCTACGCGCCAAGGTTAGCTTCGTGTTTCACCGCGATATCTTCGAAGACTTCAGCGCAGTTCTTCCAACATTCAACTCTCTGGCAATTGAAAGTATGATGTGGAGGATTGATGGGCTCAGCGAGCGCTTCATGTATTTTAACGACGATGTATTTCTCTCCGCACCGCTGCTTCCGATAGATGTTTTTAGGGGCTTTTCACCTGTTCTGCGCGGACAATGGGTCGACTACAGCGCATTGCTTCACGAGCCCGATATGAGGAAGGACCCAGCAAAATTCAATCATTTCATGCAGATAAACGCAGCTCGCATGGCGGGGTTTAATGCGG
Source organism: uncultured Boseongicola sp. (assembly GCA_905479635.1). Lineage (GTDB taxonomy): Bacteria > Pseudomonadota > Alphaproteobacteria > Rhodobacterales > Rhodobacteraceae > Boseongicola. The sequence goes on from CAJQNG010000133.1 coordinate 7,903, forward strand.
GCAGGCTTTTCTCTTCAGCCCATGTTGTCCATCCACTCAGACGCACAGTCATGGCGCAGTTGTTTGATCAGCACTCGGATGCCTTCATTGAAAATATCAAACATCGTTTTCGTGACCTGAGCCAGTTCCTGCCTCAAGGCCTGCATAATCACCGCTCCATTATAGACGAGAGCGCCGTTATTCATACAGTAGATGATCATCTACACATTGAGAGCGGGCAGGGAATTGGTTGCCCTCCAGCCGAAACATGGGCGCTTTTGCAAAGTGCCAACAAACCTGAGATTAAATTTCTTTGCGTTAACGATTTGCCCCAATTGGAAGTGGTGATCCCGGAAGCACGTGAATGGCTGCGCCGTGTGATAGGTGGCTTTCCAAGTCTGACACGTTAGAGATCACGTCGACCGCGTTTCCAAATAGCGGACCCACGAACAGCGCTCAAAGAACGGCCGGTTCACGCCCAATGCTGGCATGACGAAAAAGATGGCGTGGCTCACGTTTGGTTCCTGCTCGGAGCCGTTTGAGGTATATTCAAGGTATGAGTACCCCAGCAGGAGAGAGGCAGGATGACCGAAAAGGCGAGGAGGGTTGGAAGGATGGCAATTGAGCATGCCGCTGCTTGGACTGAGGGGGAGCCGGACAAGATTGCAGAATTATTTTCAGAAAACGGGACCATCACCGTTAACGATGGGGAAACACATGTGGGTCGAGCAGAAATAGCTGACAACGCTAAGGGATTGCTGGCGACCTTCCCTGGTCTGGTTGTGCGATGTCATGAAACTCGTCACGCCGGAGACAGGGCCGTATTCATCTGGACGCTCGAAGGTCATCACACCGATACAGGAAATTTCGTCTCTTTGCCTGGCTGGCACGAATGGGAACTCGACGGCGACATGTTAGTCAGTCGCTGCCGAGGTTTTTTTGACGCTCAAGACTTTGAACGCCAGATCGCCGGAAAATGACCGGCGATCAATCCAAATTCCCATATGAAAAGACCGCTTCGTCCTTGTCCCGCGGAACGGTCATTGGTGCAAGATGCAGTGAATGGCAGCTTCGAGCTGCGGTTTCAATCGGTCGACCCAGCACTTTAGTCTTTTTGGAAAGATGGAGTGTTAAGCATGAAGTATCGTCCCCGAGTATTTTTACAGGCAAGGAGAAGTCAGAGATATGGGATCGTTGGCAACCCGGGAGGCTTGATTTGGCCGATCCCCTTACCAAAATAAACTAATCGACCTGTATGGCGAAAAAATCTGTCCGCCAGGCCCGAAACTAGAGTTTTTTAACAGAATAAGCCCAAACCTACAATGAGTACCAATGGTTTGACTATTACGGTTGAGCAATCAAGCACCGAAAACTTGCACCGACCCGGACAGTGCCATCGGATTGCAGAAACGGTGCGAAAGCGGCGGCATAGGCAGACCTCACAACCTCGTCGCCAGAGTGCTCCATTGCCTTTACCGCGACCCCAGCCGAGCACATGCCGCGGACTGCAGTGTCCAGATCTGGATAAATCCATACGCCATCGACATCAAACACATCAGTCGGCATCAATCCCGCGCTGGAGGCAAATTCCCTTAGTGTGCTCTCATCAGACAGAGCAAAGGGGCCGGGTGCGCCGGGCGGCGGCGGTGGCAGAAGCGGTTTTAAGACTGCCACCAACGACGCGGCGTCCATGCCTTCGGGGTTGCCCCAAGTCACTATAGCCACGGTTCCGCCAGGTTTCGTGACTCGTCGGGCTTGCCCCAACGCCAGCGCAGGGTTTCCAGCGTACTGAAATGAATTGAATCCAGTAACGACGTCGAAACTATCATCTTCAAAAGGAATATTTTCCAGATCGGCAAGTTGAAAATCGGCTTTACTTGTTCGTTCCTTCGCGATCATTAACAAGGCTTCGGAGGCATCAATGCCGGATACTTCGGCGCCAAGGTCTGCCGCCAAACCGGCGGCCATTCCAGAACCGCAACCCACATCCAAATAGCGGGTTGTACTGCCGACTTCTGCACGCTTTAGGACTTCGTGATAAACGGGGAGGCAGGATCGCTCTTGAATCTCTGCCCAGTCGCGCGCACGGGCGCCCCAAAGTTGCCCGTTCACCTTCGCCGTTGTTGGTTTGCGTTCTTGTTTCATTTGCAGCCCCTCTTTTGGTTAATCTAGATATGTTGAGATAATTGGATACCGACCCGTTCAGTTCCACTTCAATATCTGAAGTTGATTTGGCGTCCGGAATACTTACGCTTGTCAAATGAGCACTCAAACCAAATACGGCCAGTACTGCCCAATCGCAGCCGCAGCAGAAATCATTGCAGAGCGGTGGACCCCGCTTATCCTTCGTGGTCTTTTTTCTGGTTTAACCCGCTTTAATGAACTGCACGCAAGCATGCCGCGCTTGTCATCTGCACTGCTTTCAAAGCGGCTCGCCCAACTTGAACACATGCAAATTATCGAGCGACAACGTGTTGGGGTGGGCAATAAATTCGAGTATCACTTAACCAAAAGCGGCAACGCCTTGTGGCCGGTGCTCGAACAAATGGGAAATTGGTCGCAACATTGGCTCCGAGATTCCATGACATCGTTGGACAACATCAATCCCGATCTATTTTTTTGGGAGGTTCGGTTTGCCAATATGTCAAACGCGGCAGGGGTGAAAAAACGCCGTGCTGTCGAGATCAGATTGACTGATACCGAGGCGACCAAACGATTATACTGGATGGTATTTGAAGGTTGTGAAATTGACTTGTGCAAGAAAGATCCGGGGTTTGAAATCGATCTTTGGGTAACCGCACCGGTGCAGGTACTCGTCAAAGTCTGGATGGGCCACATAAGGTTATGCGACGCGATCGATATCGAACGAATTTCCCTTCATGGCTCTAGTAAAGAAGTCGAGGCATTTGGTGTCTGGTTCAAAGGTAGCAGTTTTCAGGAAGTAGGCCTTGCGGCAATTTCACAATTGAATGATGGCTAAGTCTAAGATCATCGATTTCCGGCGTGTGTTTGAGCGGCAGCAAAGTCCGACAGAGCCGCCCTCGGCTCGTGTTGCAACGAACGTCTGCCCGCCGCCCAAAGCGATCACTGCGCCAAGCGCAAAACCCCTCAATTACGGCATGCGGCAAATAAACGTCGTCGCCGACAGTGGCATTGCCATACCGTTCGATCCGAATGCCTCCTGAAGTGCGGATAGCATCTCAGAAGCGACTTCTTCCGGGTTAACGCCACCACGTTCCCTGATTTCGTCGATGAGCGGGTTGCCGTAGACAAGCGCTGTTGCAAATGCTTCTGGGTTGTCGATGGTCTTGTTAAATTGGATAGTCTCATGCTCCACATCCCACCATCCTCCAGCAGCCAGATCGGCTCGAACCACTTCAGGGTCTCCATAATGAAAGGGGACTTTATAGAAGCCGGGCGGATCGTCTGGAAAAAATTTCGCACCAACATCATGCGCCATTTTCGAGAATGGGTTTTCGGACATGGCGCTCCAGACATTGAAAATATAGCGTCCGCCCGGTTTCAGAACCCGAGCCGCTTCTTTATAAGACGCTGGTTTGTCAGGAAAAAACATTACTCCGAATTGGCAGACCATCAAATCGAAGATGTTAGCGTCGAAAGGTAAATCCATAGCGTTAGCAACACCGAACTCAACGTTTTCACTTTCGGTAAATTTGCATTTAGCGACGTCCAGCATTGGCTGGTTCAAATCTGTGACAAGCAATTGAGTATCAGGCGGCAAATGGTCTCGTAGTTTTCTGCTTACAATGCCCGTTCCGGCTGCAAGCTCGATCACATTCCCGATATCTCCGTCGTCGCATAGCTTTACCAGCCTGTCGGCGTAATCCACGAAGATGTTAGGGCCCAAGCCATTGTCGTAGTGGCTTGGGATATCACCCACAAAACTGGAAGAGTTAGTCGACATTGGAAACCTCCCGCCCGCTATGCCATCCGTCTCTGAATGGAAGTATATCCGAAATTGCTTGATTAAACCAATTTGGTTGCGCCAAAACTGGTTTTCGTCGAACGACGACTTTATCCGACTTAGCAGACCTCCGCACTCTGCGCAGCGAACGGTAGCTAAGATGAAGATTTTCTGATGCGGGCCAGTGTGCGGTCTTTCGGCTTGGCTCGACTGTGACCCGCGTTGAAAAATCTCTCAGGGAGGAAGCCGCGGGGATTGGGCGGTGTCTATATTGGATGGTCGTGTCCAACGTGCAGATATGACAGGCAGCCAACTTCTATTTGGTCCATGACTGAGTTTCAGCTGCGATTGCTTTGAGCCAAAGAATGTCGAACCCCGCAATAATTCGATAACCTTTGGCAAAAAGCGCATCGGCTTGCGGCTTTGCGAGCCCGACATTTCCTAGAGGGATATTTGCAGCTTTCGCGGCTCTCTCGACCTTCGCAATAGCCGTCTGAAAATCTGGATGATCAAACTGACCAGAGATACCGAGATCGGTTGAAAGATCAAACTGTGCAGGAATAATAGCGTCAATGCCCGGAACCGCGCAAATTTCCTCGATATTCTCAATCGCATCGCGGGTTTCGACTAAAAGGCAGCAAACAATCTGGTCGTCCACTGCTTCGCGGTAATCAAGCAAAGAGGTGTCCCACCGTGAGTGCGCCAAAAATGGTCCGAACCCTCTTGTACCGTTGGGAGGATATCGCAATGAGGCGACTGCCCGCTTAGCATCGCTTGCACTACGGATCATCGGGAAAACAATTCCTTCGGCTCCCAAATCTAATGTGCGCTTTACTTGTGCAGCATCATTTTCGGTAACACGCACCAACGGAGCACAAGACGTCCCGGCCGTGGCCGCAATCATCGCGTGCGCCGACGAGTAATCGATTGCTCCATGTTCCATATCGATGATCACCGCATCACTTCCGGCGGACGCAATTGCCTGTGTCACTATTGCGGAAGGGATTGTACAAACATGAGCCGTCAATCGTAAGTCTTGATTGGCCAGTTTTCTTTTAAAGGTCATCGGACTGGAGTTCATAAGAGCCTCAAATGCAAATATTGACTAAGTGGAATTATGGTCGCGGCCACAAGGCTCTCAATTCCACGAGCAGGATGCAAGTTTCGTGACGCCCGGTTGTTTTAGCGGCGCATGAATGAAGCAGCCTTCCAATTGGCCTGGCTGACATTTGTCAGAAAGCCTTTCGCCTCGTTCCAGGGTTTGGCTGCTTTGTCCCGCAGAGCGGTCATTGGTGCAGAGTGCAGCGAAGGTCGGCTTGGCGCCCATTTTGCTGAATACTGCACTGTCAGAAGTTTGAGAGGCGTGATCAGAGCCAGAGATTGCAGCGACAGCAGGGTTTGTATCCGCTCGATTAGCACAAGGCGCTCGATGGAGTCGCAATCAGATCTATTTTAAAAACTGATCAAAAGACCTAACCCAACCATTGTCCCACCGACGAACTTTGCAAGGATCTCGCTGCTTGGAACGATTTTTTCCACGAGGACGTAGACTGTTATCGCGATGATCCATGCGGTGTTCATGACGCCCACGACGAAGAGAAGCCCCATCAGCGCCCAACAGCAACCGACACAGAACAGGCCGTGCCGCCAGCCCATTGTCAATGCACCCCATTCGCCGTCGCGCCATTGGGTCATCAAGAAACTGATCGGTGTGCGGCACTGACGTAGGCAAGCGTGTTTGATCGGGCTAAACTGATACAGCCCTGCAATCACAAGAATGCCCCCCCCCAGCGGTGTTGCGGCCTTCATCATCATTGGGGACATCACGGCCAAGTTGGTAAGCCCCGCCTGTAGCCCCGCCGCGACTAGACTAAAGCCGGCCCAAGCCAGAACATACCCGCCGGAGAAAGCAAAAACCGGCAGCCAACCGGCGCCTCTCGCGCGGTCAGCGCCCTGCATCCGCGCATAGGCCCCAATCATCGGGGCCGCCGTGGGCAGCATCATCGCGGACATCATGACCGCCCACATCAAGAACAGGCCGAAAAATTGCATCGGCGTGAACATCTGAGGAGACATCATCATCGCGGACATGCCAGGAATCGCGGACATGTCGGTGATCATGAGTGCCAGATAAATCCACGACGCCGCGGCCACGGCAACTGGGCCGCCCAACAACAGAGCCAGACGCGCGGGCGTCATATGCGCCGTTGTGCCGGGCATCGAACCCGCGCGGTCCATTATTGTTCGCTCTGATAAGCAAACGGAGAGAACACGGCGGTTTTATCAGACAGATTCCAGTCCATGTCATGGTCCTTGAAAACCATCTTGCTGGATTTGGCTACTGTCGCTGGAAACCCCGGTGCTATGCACAAAGGATGGCCAGAAATTGTGACTGGATCGCCGCCCTGGCCGGAAATCTGATCCACCTCGACATCCGCAATGTTCGGGATTTTGAGCCCATGCTTGCCAGCATCCACGGTAAATTCAATCGGCACTGAACGCACACCGACTATGGCCCCGATATGGGTGGCTAGTCGGGCCGGATGACCGCCGCCTTGACCGCCGAATATTTTCATCAAGCTGGCATTCTGTGCTTCGTCGGCGCGTTCATCGACATAGAGGGCGACGTTCCACTGGGTTGTGGCCATGTGGCCCGGAGAGTGCACGGCAAGAGCCACATTGAGGCCCAAAAGCGACACGCCTTCGTCTTCGCCGTCTTCAATGTGCCAACCGACCAGCGCGGTGCACTCGTCTTGGCTTGGGGGGCTGAGGAATAGACAAGGACAGGCGACCTCGCAATTGCAGCTTTCAAAATAGGTTCCTTTAAGCGACCAGGTCATAGAGATACTCCTTTTTCCAAATTTGGATCGTGCCAATTCCTAACCGAGCCCCGACATCATTGCTTGATGAAGGCATTGAGATTACGTTTAGATTTCATCGTTTTTCGATCATGGCGAAAATGGAGTTTCAATGATCTACCAGTTCGGCTCCTTTCATCTTGATTCAGAGATGTTCGAGCTGCGCAAGAATAACAAACCCGTTGCCATGGAACCCCAAGTCTTCAACTTGTTGCTGTACTTGATCCATAACCGCGACCGGATCGCGTCTCGCGACGATCTAATTGCAGCCGTGTGGCAAGGTCGTGCCGTTTCCGATACCACGCTAAGCAGCGGGATATTTGCGCTTAGACGGGCTGTTGGAGATTCCGGTGAGACGCAAAACGTAATCAGGACGGTACAGCGACGTGGATTCAGATTTGTCGCCGAAATAAAGTGCGACTCTGACGCGACCATCCGCCTAAGTGGTGAGGCTTTTGACGGTTCATCTGAACCCGATCCAACCGTGATCGAAATACCAAAATCAATGACTCAACCTGTGGCCAAGAAAAATACGGCAACAGTTATGCCAACACTGGTCGTTTTGCCGTTCAAGATCGCAAGCGCGGGCCTGGATGACTATTTTTGCGATGGACTGACCGAGGACGTTATCGCCAATCTAACCCATTTCAGAGAACTGAGAGTAATCGCCAGCGCCTCGTCTTTTCACTTCAAAAAGCGCGATGTTGCGCTCCCCGAGATTGCAGCAAAACTGGGAGCTGGCTATATCGTTGACGGTAGCGTGCGTCGAGAAGGCGACAGGCTGCGTGTCGCTGTCCAGTTGATTGAGGCGGCTTCGGGCGTTTCCCTGTGGGCAGATCGTTATGACCGGCGTCTCGAGGATGTTTTCGCAGTCCAGGACGCGATAACTCGCATGATTGTCGCATCGCTTGGGGTTAAGATGCAGGATACCGCATTGACACATGCCTTGCGAAAAAGCCCCTCCGAATGGGATGCCTATGACTGCTTGCTACGTGCACGGCGCTATACCGCCACCTTGAACGAGGACATGCATGCAGAAGCGCGGGATCTTCTTGAAAAAGCGATCGCACTTGATCCGAACTACGCAGAGGCTCATGCCCTACTGGCCAATGTCTATCTGGCCGAGCACCGCTTTGAGGCCAATCCTCGTCCAAAGCCGATTGAGCGGGCTCTGGCCATGGCCCTTAGGGCCACCCAACTCGACCCGCAAAGTGCATATGCGCGCTGTTGGTTAGCGATCGTACATTTTTTTCAGAAGGACATCGGAAAGTTTGAGGCCGAAGCACAGCGTGCGCTCGACCTCAACCCGAACGATCCTGAAATACTGGCTGAGGTTGGCCATTATATGTCTTTCTTGGGAAGATTTGACTTGGGAACTGAGCTATCTGACCGAGCCAAAAAGCTGAACCCGTTGCATCCTGGCTGGTATCATTTCAGTTCCGCACTTTTGCATTTGCATCACCGGCGATACGACGAGGTTTTGGTCGATGTTCAGCGCATCAGTATGCCCGAATTTTACTGGACCCATCTCCTGAACGCCGCAGCATTTGGGCACCTTGACCGGAAAGAAGCAGCCGTGTCACTGGCGATGATGAGAAAGGTGAAACCCAGCATTACCACTGAAGCGGAAATTCGAAAATGGAATGTCGGGACGCAAGATTGCGCGCACATGATCGAAGGCCTGCGCAAAGCTGGGCACGCCTAATAGAGTTGATGGACGTTGGCTAAAAGTCAACATTGTTCGCCTGACAGGCCTTGGTACATCGCGCCACGAACGGCCGCTCATCGCCCTTCTCGTCGAAATGTGCATGGCGCGGCATGTGTTACTTTCGGCCCATTGCGGACCTTCGAACAAATCACTGTGCGCGGTGGCTTCGAGCCCATTTTGCTTTTCTTGGACCTAACGGGGCATGCCGGGTTATGTCACGTGATTGAGCCGGTACGACGCAAGGGCAATACTTCATGGAACTTGCCGCTGGCGGTGAATCCGGGAAGTGCGTCGCCTGCTTGCACGGTGACATCATCCACGCCGTTATCGCGAAACACCCGCTTCACCGACTCGATGACTTCCTGAAAAACAGGTCCTACCGCCGCACCCTCGGCCAGTTGTATGCGCAGTTCGAAATCGAATTCGCTGGTCTGGACCAGTTGGATACGCTGGGCCTGGTCGTGTTCAAGAGCGAAGACCAGCGGCGACAGCGTCACCGCACCCACACGAACGAGCGTCGCTTGGCGCCCCTCCACCTGGAAACAGCGAAACGGCGACCCGCAGGGGCAAGGGTCCTCGTCGAATCGAATACAGTCGCCCAGATCATAGCGGATGAAGGGCTGAACCTCGTTGGCAAGCACGGTCAGCAGAACGGTCGCCGACAGCGTGCCGTCGGGAACGGGCTTCATCGCGTCGTCGACCGCCTCAAAGATAACCCAGTCCTCGTTCAAATGCTTGCGCCCGTGGCTGCATTCGAACGACAGCGCCAGACACTCGGTGCACCCATAGGGGTCAGCAATACCGTATTTCAGCGAGGGGAAGGCCCGCCCGACCCGCTCGCGAAGATCGTCCGTCAGCGTCTCTCCCCCTGTAGTGAAGAGTGCAGGCGCAATCCGCAGCCGCCCGGACTCCTTTTCCCTGACCAGGATGTCCAGCATGCTGGGGTAGGTCACGATCCAGGCGATCTTCTCGATCGCATTGAGTCTGTCAACGAGCTGACCAATCGGCTGCTCGGCCTCAATGAAGGTTACCCCAAACCCCTTCGCCAGCCGCGGATTCAACCGTTGCACCAGTTTGTTGAACCCATTTCCGGCGAAGTGGCCATGCCCGCCTGTGATTGTCACCCTGTCGCCGAGCTTGCGGATGTCTCGCACGAGCTTGCGGTGGTATCGTTCGAAGCGCGCCAGCATGATGCCATAGGCATATTCCACGAACGATTCAGATAAGACGATGACAGCAGGTTCGCCCGATGTCCCGGAGGTCTGAAAGACGGCAACATCGTCAATCGGCACCCCAACTTTTCCGATGTCCCGTAGATGTTCGCGGGCCTTGTCGAGGGAAAGAGAACGGATTGTCAGCCAGTCGTCGAACTCCGCCATGAGCTCGGGTTTGCGGGTCACCGGCAAGTCGCTCAGCTCAATCTCGCTTGATGGTGGCAGACCTGCGTAGAGCCGGTGATACAACGGCGACTCGCGCCGCGCCTTTTCCACGAGACGCCGCAGATTGCGCTGTTGTTTGGCATCTATTCGCCTGCGTCCGCCCCAGCCTGTCCAGAGCCCGCCGACCGCATATCCCAATGCTCTAGGAAGGCTGAAACGCATATCCACTCGCGATGCTTGTTCTTTGTATCCGACGTAAAGAATTCGTTGATTGGAAACTACACCAAGGAGCTCCGCGTTAAATGACCTATGTCAAATCGCGTAGTCGCGCTGGTTTGTGGTCATGCGGCACACCGCGAAAGGGGATATGAATGCAGCGACACCCAAGGTCGGCTTCGTCCGGAGGCTGTGTGAAAACTCGGGATTCTTCATGATTTCGCGCCGCTGGTTTTCGGGAGTTGCTAATTTGATGGTTTAGCTCGACGAGAGCGTGCCTAAATCTGGTAATTTATAGCATTTGTGAAAGCTCTCGATAGTTTTCACACAGCCTCTCCGCAGAGCTGCCCTTCAAGCAAAGCGCCGCGAACGACCGCATTTCGCCCAAGATCCCCGCTTACAACCCTCCGCAATGCGCTGAATCCGTCCCGCTGGACCAGCGGCATCTCAGGCTGGGTTGCCCGTCGGCTGTGGGTACATTGCATTAAAGATCGCACTCCACCTCAAATCGGTGGAGCAGCGCGCTCAGTGATCAGCTGACGGGCGGTCACCCTTTCGCGGTGGATCATATACAGTCCTGCGCCGATGATGATGGCGATTCCGGCGAGGGTCAGCGCATTGGGGAAGTCGCCGAACACCAGATAGCCCAGCAATGTCGCCACCGGCAGTTCCAGATACTGCAGTGGCGCCAGTGTGGCCGAAGGCGCCAGCGACAGCGCATAGGTCATCATCATATGGCTCAGCGAGGCGAAAAACCCGACGCCCAACAGCCAGAGCCACACAACGCCTTTGGGCCAAACTGGATCAAGCAGCTCAGCCCCCGTGCCTTGGGCCAATATCATTACCGGCAGGCACAGGAGGCTGGCGATAAGGCCTGTGTGGAATTGCAAGGTGACGGGATGCATTCGCCGCGACAGCCCGCGTGTCACAAGAATATAGAACGCGAACCCCACCGCAGTGCCCAGCGGAAACAGCGCCACTGCGCCAAAGGCTGCAAAACTGGGTTGGATCACAAACAAGACACCCACAAAGCCCACAATCGCTGCGCTTACGCGGCGCGATCCGACATCTTCGTCCAAGTAGAACTTCCCCACCAGCAGCACGATGAACGGGGCTACAAACACAATCGCTAAGGCATCGGCAAGGGGCATGACCCGGATCGCCGCGATAAAGCAAAAGGTCGAGACAAACAAAAGTACCGCGCGAAACAACAGCGCCAGCCATTGCCCCCGCGCCACCCGCAACGACAGACCCATCATCCAGACAAACGGCGCCATCAGCACGCACTGAACGATAAAGCGTGCGGCCGTGATCTGTCCCACCGGCACGCTGCCCGATGCCAGCTTGGCCGCCACATCCAGTAAGGGGGCGGTTACGCAAAATCCTAGCATCAGAGCCACACCGGCTAGGATGCGGTCCGTGGAGGGAGT
>CAJQNG010000134.1 GCA_905479635.1 uncultured Boseongicola sp.
TAAAACGGGAAGTCTGGCTTCGCGGCAAAGACCAATGCTTGAACTGAACCTTTGTCTGTCTGTGCCATTACGAGTTCTGGTGGGATTGGCGGCTCTTTCTTCAAAAGGTCAATTAGGTGTTTGGATATGTCGGAACCGCCATTCATTCGCATTGCAACACCTTGGCACCGCTCGCCACGATCAAGCGCCATCATCAACCCAGGTCTGGATGGTGAGCCACGAAAGCGCCGGTCAGCCAGGCAAAAGGCGCGACGCCATCCCTCTACATTTGCAACACGCCGTTCGGCCACGTCCATTCGCGGGTTCCAGATCAGCGAACCGGCGGCAAATATCCAAACTTTGCCAGAGAGGTCAAGCTGACCCATAATGTCCGTCGCCGTCTTTGTGTAATAGTCATCGGACGGGTCCAGCACACTGATTGGGCCCCGCTCATCCGTGCGTTTCGGCAAACGGTTTACAAGTTCGCGGGTCAACCGCAACTTATTGGGCAGCATGTGGCTCTCCCTTCGTTTCGACGTGTATAGAATTCGGGGTCGTATGAAAGGATCATGCATATTGGTCACCGGGTGTCCTTTGATAAAGGCTTGGTTCAAAAGTACTCGGGATATAGTGACATCGGTATTTGGACGCCGTATGCGCTGCCACAGAAACCAGCTGCAATTAATTCTAGGACGAACTCTCGCCGCTCAGCTTCGTCTATCGTGGCGGTGTCTTGGATCTTTGGTTCGGCTTTCCTAAATGTGCAAATGCGAAAGGAAAAAGGGGAAATTGACAGCTCGATCATCTTTGGTCTCCATTACGTTGTTGGAAACAGAATACGTCAGGTAAAGTTTTGCTGGTATCCTGCACAGCGCCGTGCTGATATGCAAAAATGCAGAGCCAGTTTAAAGATTGGGGAGACGTGCGAGTATTCCTCGCAGTGATGCGCGAGGGGTCGACCCTTGCGGCCTCTCGGCATTTAGAGATCAACCAGACGACGGTCGCACGGCGCATCGACGTTCTTGAACACGCCTGTTGATTTCCACGCAGAAGTGACCCGGTTAGGCATATAATTTCCATTGAGAATTGACCCATGTGAACCTTCCTTCAAAGCAACTTGCTGCGGGGGACAACGGAGTGATCCACATGGGACTTTTAAACATCATCAGACGTATGGCATTGCGAGAGAAGTTGCCGATCCGCGAGATCGCGCGGCGGACCGGAATGTCGCGCAATACCATCAAGAAGTATTTGAACGCGGGAACTATCGAGCCGCAGTTTACGACGCCAGAACGGCAGAGCAAGCTTGATCCTTTTGCAGAGAAGCTTGCAAACTGGTTGAAGACTGAGGCAGGTAAGGCGCGCAAGCAGCGGCGTACACTTAAACAAATACATGCTGATCTGGTTGTTCTCGGCTTTACCGGATCGTACGGTCGGGTAGCAGCTTTTGCCAGAGATTGGCGGGCCGATCGGCAGCAGGAGCAGCAGACGACGGGGCGCGGCACCTTCGTGCCATTGATCTTCAGCCCAGGCGAAGCATTCCAGTTCGACTGGAGCGAGGATTTTGCCGTTTTAGGCGGCGAACGCACAAAGTTGCAAGTCGCCCACATCAAGCTGTCGCACAGCCGGGCTTTCTTGGTCCGAGCCTATTTGCTGCAAACTCATGAGATGTTGTTCGATGCCCACTGGCACGGTTTCCGCGTCTTTGGCGGTGTTCCTGGGCGCGGCATCTACGATAATATGCGCACCGCTGTTGACCGTGTCGGTCGCGGTAAGGAACGACAAATTAACATGCGTTTTCTGGCAATGGCGAACCATTATGTGTTTGAACCAGAGTTCTGCAACCCTGCAGCGGGATGGGAGAAAGGCCAGGTTGAGAAGAATGTAAGGGACGCTCGGCACCGGTTTTGGCAGCCTATGCCCGAGCACTGCGATCTTACAACGCTGAACGCTTGGTTGGAACAGCGCTGTATAAGTCTGTGGCCCGAGATCCCTCACGGAGCTCTGCCCGGCAGTATTGCCGATGTCCAGCTCCAAGAGCAGGCCGCACTGATGCCGTTGCCACGCGCTTTCGATGGCTTTGTCGAACACAGCAAACGCGTCTCCCCCACTTGTCTGATCAACTTTGAACGCAATCGTTACAGCGTTCCAGCATCTTTTGCGAACCGGCCGGTCAGTTTACGGGTCTACCCTGAACGGCTTATTGTCGCCGCCGAAGGTCATATTTTGTGCGAACACACACGCATTATCGACCGCTCACACAAGAATCTGGCGCGCACGATTTATGACTGGAGGCATTACTTAGCCGTTATCCAGCGCAAGCCAGGAGCACTCAGGAATGGCGCACCCTTTGCAGAACTACCGCCTGCGTTCAGGAAGTTGCAGGACCTAATGCTGCAACGCCCTGGCGGTGACCGTGAGATGGTCGATATCTTGGCATTGGTGCTGCATCATGACGAACAGGCTGTGCTGGTAGCAGTAGAAATGGCCTTGGCCGAGGGTGTCGCAACCAAGACTCATGTGCTGAATCTACTACACAGATTGATCGACAGAAAAGCGACGGACGGACCCAATGTAGACACGCCACAAGCCCTTGCTCTAAGCCTTGAGCCAAAGGCGAATGTCGAACGCTATGACGGCCTGCGCACGCGTAACATAGGAGGCAATCATGCGTCATGACCCTGCCAGCGGCGCCATCGTTATCATGCTCCGCAGTCTGAAGATGTACGGCATGGCCCAAGCCGTCACCGACCTCACGGACCAAGGCGCGCCGGCCTTTGATGCTGCGGTGCCAATGCTCACTCAGTTGCTGAAGGCTGAACTGGCAGAGCGGGAGGTGAGATCCATAGCCTATCACATGAAAGCCGCTCGATTCCCAGCTTATAAGGATCTGTCGGGCTTCGACTTCGCAGCCAGCGAGATCAACGAGGCCACTGTGCGACAACTTCATCGCTGCGAGTTCATGGATGGCGCGCAAAACGTTGTATTAATCGGTGGCCCTGGGACTGGTAAAACGCATGCCGCTACTGCCCTTGGCGTTCAGGCCGTAGAGCATTATCGCCGAAAGGTACGCTTCTTCTCAACCATCGAACTGGTCAATGCGCTTGAGCAAGAAAAGAATATTGGTAAAGCTGGAAAGATTGCTGAAAGCCTTATCAAGCTGGATCTCGTTATACTCGACGAACTGGGATATCTGCCTTTTAGCGCGTCAGGCGGCGCGCTTCTCTTTCACCTGCTGAGCAAACTCTATGAGCGCACTAGCGTCATCATCACCACAAACCTCAGCTTCAGTGAATGGGCCACGGTCTTTGGGGACGCTAAAATGACAACAGCTTTGCTAGACCGGCTTACGCATCGCTGCCACATATTGGAGACTGGAAATGATAGCTTCCGATTCAAGGCGAGTTCGACCGCAGCAGCGCAAACAAAGAAGGAGAAAAATCATGTCTTGACCCAAACATGACCGAACAAATATAATCTAAAGGT
>CAJQNG010000135.1 GCA_905479635.1 uncultured Boseongicola sp.
GTTGGGCTCACAGTAGAGTTTCGCTGCTGGTCGAACTAAGGTCTGATAAGGATACTGTCATGTTGACGGCGTTGTCACATTAACTTTTCTAAGTCGAAATATCGAAGTTTTTGAAAATACGTTTTACTAGATTTCAACCACATACGAGATTTCAAGTCCCATCAAGAAGACGAAATCTGCCGATAACTGACTTAATGTGACAACACCACCGTAACGATGAGATGCTGGACGATAAGTTCGCAGCGACCGGAGTTGTCCTCTTCGGCGGTAATGGTGTTGCGCTGAACCTCGGGCAGAAAGCCGAGGCCAAGGGTCTGACGGTCATGCGAGTTGCTGATCCCGCGAAGGCGACAGAAGTTCAGTAAACCAGAGAGGGTCGCCTTCGGGCGGCCCTTTTTTTGTTATGACAGGCGTCTCATCCACGAAACATTTTCATATGCCTAGCAATTTACAATTTTGCAAGGTAGGTTGTGCCAAGCAAAATATGAAAATGATAGGCATGATCTCACTCAGCAGCATAGCAATGAGCGCATACACCGATTTGGTGCGGCTCCTGAAGGACGACGCGATGTCTGGCATTACAGGTAAGCCAACCCTCAAACACCGCGGCGATAAAGCATATTGGTATGCCGCGCACCGCGTTGGAACCGACATGCGGTTCATCTACATCGGCGAGGATTCCGACGAGACCCGCGCACGCATTGATCGCATTGAGGATCTGCGTGCCACAGCGAAAGAGCGGCAGGCCGCGCGGTCCCGGCTGGTGCGCCTTTTGCGGGCCGAAGGTATGACGCCCACCGACCGTGCGACTGGCGCAATCCTATCTGCTATGGCAACGGCCGGGACATTCCGTCTGGGAGGCACCATCGTAGGGACAAATGCGTTTCGTCTGTACGAGGGTGAGCTTGGCCTACGCTTGCCATTGGGCGGTATGGCAAATACCGGCGACATCGATATTGCCCAGTTTGAAAAGCTCAGCGTAGCTTTGGAGGACCGCGTTGATCCGGGTTTGGTTGAGACATTTTCCGCGCTTAAATTTGATCCCGTGCCGGGTCTTGATCCAGGCAGGACGTGGCGATGGGCGCAAGGCGGAAGCGGCCAGCTGGTCGAGTTTTTGACACCAGCCTTTGGTGACGAGACCATCCGTAAATTACCGGCATTGGGGGTCGATGCCCAAGCGCTGAACTATCTGAACTATCTGATCGCCGAACCGGTCCACGCGGTGGCGCTGTATCGATCCGGTGTCCTTGTGCAGGTGCCGCGTCCGGAAAGATACGCTATTCACAAGCTGATCATCGCTGATCGCAGGCGTGACGGTGCCGGCAGCCTCAAGGCAGCAAAAGACCGCGAACAGGCGGCGTTTTTGGTCGAAGCCATGGCAGAAGACCGGCCTGACGATCTCGCCCGCGCCTATCAAACCGCCCTCGACGTCGGCCCGCGTTGGCGCGAACGTATCGACACCACCCTCAAGAGGATGCCGACCTCGCGGGCCATCCTCGACAGTTTGGCGCCATAATCACTCTGATACCTGCAGCGGGTGGTTCTGTCGCAAAGTTTTTTCTTGAAGAATATTGTTCTTCTGGGCCCGAGTTTCCACCACAAAAATACCGAGAGGGACCCATAAAATCAGCGGATATACTGTTAATCCTAGATTACCGGACGCTGAAATGGATTGATAAAGAACAAAATTCTAGTTTTTTGGCCCATCTCTAAACTTTGCGACAGAACCCATAGCTGAGGATGCTGCGTCGCAGCGGTCCGGTTCGAGCCCACGATAATCGATGCTGCGCAACGCCCAGAAGACCGAAATCCGCAAAAAAGCTGCCCTTCATAAACCGTACAATATTTTTCTGAGAGCAAATGGCCTGGACGTGGTCGATCTATTCGCAATATCCGTGACCACTCGTAGATTCCAATACGAGGCGAAAAACTTGGTGACTTCGACGCGCCGCCAAGCGAACAAATCACACAGGCCTACCCGCAAGCGCGAGAAGATATTCGGCCGGTTCAAGTCACATCGGCAGGTTCAGAGATTTCTGTCCGCTCATGATCAGATCAACCTGATTTTCCGTCCCCGCCTATTTCAACTCACCGCAAACTCATACCGCCACGCCCGAGCTGACGCGTTCAGCCTCTGGGCAGAATACACCATCGAGATGGTGGCGTAATTTCCAGACCAGCAACACCCGACGACACGCTGCCAACAACTTGGCAATGCCAGTCAGGTCGATGGCAAGGCAAAGAACGCATTCAGGGCGGTCGGGCATTCTTTCGGCGAGCGATGTACATGCCCGCGCTTTGCACCATACGTCATCAACTCAGTTCAAAGGTGAAGTACGATCAGCTCATCAAAGCAGGAAAGCCACCAAAAGTCGCGCTCACTGCGATCATGCGTAAGCTGGTAGTCGTCGCAAACGCGTTGCTGCGAGACGGGAGAATGTGGTTTGAAAAGCGCACTTGACCAACACGGATACTACTTTGCACAGCCAGTGACATTTCTTGGTTGCAACATTTATCGTGCAAAAAATATAACTATAAAACAGTTACCTATCACCGAAACTCGGATGCGCCTATGTCCCTGCCCAACCGGAATGGCATATTTCTGTTTCGCCTCAGCTCCCTTGACGGTCTTCAAATTTGGAAATCCAATCTGCGCCGCCGTAAGTAATCGCGAGAACAAAAACTGTTGTTGTACTGTCATCAACTTCGAAGACCACAACACCTTTGCGCCCAGCCGGAATTACCCTCACTGCGACGCCTAACTCGCTTCTGATGGAACCCTTCTTTGGGGTATCAGCAAGGCTGAATACAGCTCTTTGGATTTCGTCCAACTTATTCTTTGCGACAGAGAAGCCTGAGTAGTCAGCAACAATTTCGACAATGATTTGGAGATCACCGGCAACCTTAGGGTGAAACCTTATCTTGTATGTCACTCCGTTTGATCCGAACCCAACCGCTGCAAAGCGCCGCTGAAAAGTCCTTCGCCTGAAGTAAATTCAGACTTCGGCGTTTCCATTCTCTTGGCAATCACAGATGAGATGGCCTCGAGAGCATTTTTCCTATGTACCTCGTCTTCAATAAGCTGTTCGATTGCCGTAGCCACAGCGGCGCTTGGCGTAGCAAAAACCCCTTGCTCAACCTTGGACTTAAGAAAATCGTGGTGGCGATCAGTGAAGCTAAGTGTGGTTTTTACGGTCATTATATGACTCCCAGAGGTATGAATAAGTCATACCGAGGACTAAGACACCCGTCAACGGCATTGTCACGTTAACTCGACGATCGGTTCAACGATCAGTCTGAGACCTCTGCATAATTCGGGATTCCACTGACGCTGGGCTTTTGCTATCCATTTTCAAACGATTTTGGATGTTGGTATGGACCTGTTTTTACAAGAGAGCGCTCGCCGGATTGGTGATGATGATGTGCTCACGAAAGTTGATGCACTGCTGGACTGGCCTGCGTTTTCAGCGATCCTGAAACGCGGTTTGAGGAGAACCGGTATCGGGCCGTCCGGATATGACCCGCTGGTTCTGTTCAAGTGTCTACTGGTTGGTCAGTGGCACGGGCTGTCCGACCCCAAGCTGGAACGAGCCCTGAAGGTTCGGCTCGATTTCATGCTGTTTGCCGGGCTTGATCTGCATGGCACCGTCCCTGATGAAACAACCCATTGCCGGTGTCGTAGTAGTGCTAATTAAGAGAATATAGGTAAAATTTGTCCTATGTTTTCAGCGGAGATTTGTAGTGCTATTTATGAGAGTGCCTAGCTAATTATGAGAATGTTTTTGAGCTGTGGATAAGTGATGGGGGGATTACAATCCTGCACAACGATCTTTCCGCAGCCTACCGACTGCACCGGGCCTTCTCGTATCAAAGACGCGTCCTGAGAGAGGTTTGGAAGGTGTCTCTGGCTCTCAATCGCCATATGCCAATCGTCGAGAAACAACCTCCCGAAAAGGTACAAGTGACCTCTGGAAACCAGTTGCCGCAAGCATCAGCAAGGGCGATCGCAGCAATGCGCCTGGCGATCAGTCGACTGGGAGAAGATGCACCGCGCCATCAGCTGATGGGCTATACGGAAACGCTGCTGCAGGAGGAGATTTAGAGAAGGTGGGGGTGCGATCGAAAAAAGGTTAGCCTGTGGATATCTTGTAATTAACACTACAAAAGTCGCCCAAAAACTGTCCCTATCCGTAGATTCTCATAAATAGCACTACAACGACACCCGTTCTCCCCTGCGACACGCGAAGCCGAGCAGGGGAGGCCGACAGGCTATTCCCGCCGCCCTCAGCCAGTTTGACGGACGCTACAAAAGTAAAACAGCAAGTTGGAATGGTACGTTGCAGTTGCCCAGCTTAGCGGTCGGGCCCTGCTGAGACGCTTTTCCCAAACCGCTCCGCCGACTTCACAGCTTCTTTCATGAGCGCATCAAAACTGTCTGGCGGGTTACCACCATCCAGCATCCCTTTGAAGGTCGCATAGGCATCGGTCTCGCTGCCATATGCCCGCAAGGTCTTCTCATCATTCACCCATGCGAGCACGATGATTTTCGCCTCGCTGTTGAAGCGGTAGAAGAGTCGATATTGTTGGAAGAATTTTGCCCGAAACCAGTGCTTACGGTCATCGCCGAGAGTGCCACCCTGCCGATACGGCGAGGCTCCAGGATCCATAGGTATTGCTTCAGTCACCAGCTTGAAAATTGCCGCCAACCGCTTCGCGCTGTTTTTCTTGCGCCAATTCTTCGGGTCCCGCTTCTTGCGCTCTTCGACCTCTATGATCAGCCCTTCAAGGTGATCAAGGAAGACCGGGTGTGCGTAGATCGACCATCGGTTAACAATGAGCGGCGCAGCAGTCTGCTCCGCATCACCAATCATTCGTCCTCAGGGGATAGTGGCGCATCGAGATCGACGTCAATATCTCCCACAAAGGACTTGAGGCGATCGTACAGGGCTCCATCAAACGCTTGCAGGCGGGCCGGATGCGCCTTTATATCGGCTTCGATAAAGTCGAGGAACGCACCAAGGGCGGGATCGTTCTCTTCAGCACGCACAGGCTCAATGTAGACTCGACCGCTTGGCTCCGTGCAATAGCGAATCTGATCGCCCTTGCCCAGCTTCAGCTGCTTGCGCACCCCGGACGGCACAGTCGTCTGATAACGATCAGTGAGTTTCGAGATATCTTGAGCGAGCGCTGTCATAGTTGCCTCCTAAACGAACTGGCGATTTTTGATACAAGGTAGGTAATGCATTTGCATTGTCATGTCAAGGCGAGTGCTGATTTAACGGCTTCAGCGGATGTCGTAGTAGGGCATTGTCACGTTAACACGACGATCGGTTCAACGATCAGTAATTGTCGTTGAATGAGCAAGATATCCTATGCACGCCACCGATTTCCGTCATCAATAATCCAACGAGTGTCAATCCCGGCGCAAAATGGGTCAGTTTCGCGGTGTAAAATTGGACAGTTTGATCGGGAGTTAGCCGCGCCTTGGCGCGCGTGCTCTCCAGATGGCTGACGCGTGCCAAGGCGCGCTGGCCGCAGGTGAAAGCTTCAAACGCAACGCCGCGGCGCGCCCACTTAACCCTTCTTCAATATATCCTTGAAACCGCGCCCGAAGCGCATCCGGCAAAGGTGCTGACATGATCCGTCCTCGCAGACAGGATGAATCATAAACTCAACCTCAAGGGAATCTCAAATGATTCAGGTTTTGGGCGGGATGCTTTAATCTGACAATGCCGCGCGAAACTGTGATCAGCCAATAGTATGGAATTCCGAAGCAACGACGTTTAACGTTTTTGAAGGCAAGTTATTACCAGACAATCAGATCGGGATTTCGGAAATGCACATCAAGGGAAACGTGATCACAGCTGTTGCCATATATGTACTAGGTTTGGTGGCGTCTACCGTGACTGGCAATGCTGACAGTCATGGAAATAAATTCGTCCATAGCCGCGCGTTCAAGGGTCAAGTCTATGTCATGTATCAGGATCATATGTCCCTCTATACGTACGACAGAGATCAAGTGGGCGTATCAAACTGCAAAGATGAATGTGCAACGAACTGGGTCCCAGCGTTGCTCGACGCAGGAACCCAGTTGGGCGAAAGCTATACCCTCATAAAACGCGCGGACGGAAAAATGCAGGCAGCCTTTCGGGGTATGCCGTTGTACTTGTATTCCAAAGACCAGGTCCCCGGTGACATTAACGGTGACGGAATAGACAGTGTTTGGCATCTGGCGCGACCTTGAGCCGTCAGATGGCACCCAGCCGAAACTTAGGCTTCTAGAACGTGGGCGGTGTGCAAGCGCTGATTATCTTGCAAACTTCCGAACCTGTGTTTCGGAAACGGTGAGGCCTACGACTGTCAAACAGATATCCGTCACCGGGACCAAGGACCTGGATTTCGTCCCCTACGGTGATTTCGATCTGACCAGAAACGACGATGCCAGCCTCTTCTCCGATGTGACGCAGTAATTCAGGACCAGTGTCGGACATGGGAGGGTAGGTCTCGTCCAGTATTTGAAGCTTTTGTGTGCTGGCGTTTCCAAGTTGGCGCAGGGAAACAGAAGCCGCATTGGTCTGCGGTGCGACCTCGATGAATTCACGAGAGGTATAAAAAACCTTCGGTTCACTGTCTCCCTCGATGGGTGCAAAAAACTCTGCAATACTCATTGGGACCGCATCAAGCAGGCTTTTAAGAGAGGCGACAGAGGGGCTGGTCTTGTTTTGCTCAATTAAGGAGATCGTTCCGTTTGTGAGCCCTGCACGGGAAGCGAGTTCGCGCTGTGACAAGCCGCGTGCCTTTCGAATTGCTTGCAGTCTTTTCCCAATGTCCACCTACAACCCCTTTTCCAAAACGATCTAACCCTCTGATATTAAATCCTAGTTCGTCTCATGTTCTGTCAATACCCTGTCGACCATAAAAAGCTGCTGTTGGCAGCACTGTTCGCTGAACATTTCAACGGAAGTGTTTAGCGTTGACAGATTTTTTAAACATACTATGAGAATTTTAAACGACCTGCAAAGGGCGTTTCTTGTCACTCTGTCCTGAGGTGCTCCAAAATGGCCGAAAAAATGAAGCAGAAATCCACGAAGTCGGCTGTAAAGCGCAAGCCGGTTATGTCCGTCGTCCAGGATGGCGTGCATCCTCGGAAAACCAATGCCGAGCTTGTAGCGCGCCGTGAGGCCGCTGTTCCTCGCGGTGTTGCATCCGCGGCTGGCATCTTTGCCGAGCACGCAGAAAACTCTGAGCTTTGGGATGTTGAGGGCAATCGGTATCTCGACTTTGCAGGTGGCATCGCGGTTTTGAACACTGGTCATCGACACCCCAAAGTGATCGCCGCAGCAAAGGCACAGGAAGATCACTATACGCACACCAGTTTTCAGGTTGTTCCCTATGAGCCTTATGTGGCCTTGGCGGAAAAACTGAACGCCCTCGCGCCAGGCGATTTCGCGAAGAAAACTCTCTTGGTAACGACCGGAGCCGAAGCCGTCGAAAATGCGGTGAAAATCGCGCGTGCGGCAACCGGGCGCCCAGGTGTGATTGCTTTTACCGGCGCCTACCATGGTCGGACACTTTTGACACTGGGCATGACTGGGAAGATCAGTCCGTATAAAAAGGATGTTGGACCGTTCCCGTCAGATATTTATCGAGCTCCGTTCCCAAGCGTTCGCGATGGGATATCGGTACAGGATGCGCTGACTGGCTTGCAAAATCTATTGCTGACGGATGCGCAACCAGAGCGTATTGCGGCGATCATCATAGAGCCAGTTCTGGGCGAGGGCGGGTATACACCGGTTCCATTTGAGATGATGGATGCTCTTCGAGCCATCTGCGACACGCACGGCATCCTGCTGATTGCCGACGAAATTCAGTCGGGATTTGGTCGTACCGGCAAGTGGTTTGCAACAGAGCACTCCGGCGTTGTGCCCGATTTGGTCACGGTGGCAAAATCGATGGCCGGCGGTTATCCGATAGCTGGCGTCATTGGGCGAGCGGACGTGATGGACGCCGTCATTCCCGGCGGTTTGGGCGGCACATATGGTGGGAACCCAGTGGCCTGTGCCGCAGCTTTGGCAGCGATTGATGCGATAGAAGAAGAGGGGCTGTTGGCCAAGTCGACAGCAATTGGCGAAAAGTTCAAAGGCCAATTTGCAGAGATAGGCGCGCGCGTAGCCCCTTTTCGTATGTGGGATATTCGTGGTCTGGGGGCCATGTTAGCCATTGAGTTCGTGACGGATTTCGAAACGGCGACGCCGGATGCAGCATTCACCAAAGCGGTTGTCTCTCATGCCCTGAGGCGCGGCTTGATTTTGCTGTCTTGCGGCATGCACGCTAACGCATTGAGGATCATGGTTCCGCTGACGGCATCGGACGCCATCCTCGATGAAGGTATCTCGATTTTTGAGGCAGCACTGTCTGATGCGATCGCCGAACTGTAATTTCGCAACCGTGATTTCGAGCAAAGCGATATTGGCGAATTCTATGCCTATCCGATGTGCCGACTGATGGGCGAACGAAGAGTGATTTAGTGAGGCGTGTATTCGCTCAGTACCACCAGGATATTTAACTGACTTGATTAAAATAATAAACAGGACTAGCGTTGCATCACGAATCTCGGGGTTTGATGGCAATGCTGTGAGGTCGGAGCGTGGTTGGGGTTAAGCTTTGGAAAGAAAGAGTTCCCTTAGGAGCCATACCCGAATACGCGGCCTGACCGCCTATGCCGCGGCTGCTAGGCTAGGACGCACGAAGCGTGTGCCGTGCGCGAATTTCTGATCGGTTCCGGCGGTGACGGAATCGCTTGCAACTCGCCGGTTTCGGTCTTGGTGTTGAGAGCTTAAAGACATGTTGAATGCAGAGATAAATAGTGCCCAAAACGGGCCCCAATGTCAGCGCGGAGATCGATTTTTATGACCCCATTCGCAATTGCAGGCGTACAGATGTACGTAAATGCACTGCACCCAAACGTTGACGGGATGATCCAGCGCCTGGATATTCTGATGTCGCGCTTCCCTTGGACGCAAATGGTGTTGTTCAGTGAAATTGCGCCATTGGGACCACTCCCAAAGTTCTCTCTTCCGGCAATGAACGAACACATCCAACGCTTTCAGGAGGCGGCAGCCAAGCATAACGTTTGGCTGATCCCCGGAACGATGCATGAAACGGCCGAGGACGGGAGCATTTACAATACTGCGACCGTGATCGGCCCAGATGGCCAGATTGTCAGTACTTACCGCAAGATGTTCCCGTTCAAACCCTATGAAGTGGGCATCCAAGCAGGAACCGAATTCTGCATATTTGATGTGCCGGGCATTGGCCGTTTTGGCCTGTCGATTTGCTATGATATTTGGATTCCTGAAACAACACGTCAGCTGACCTCGCAAGGCGTTGAAGTGTTGCTTTTGCCAGTGTTTACTGGCACCGCAGACAGGGAAGCTGAGATTGCCATCGCGCAAGCCACAGCTGCTCAGTTCCAGTGCTATGTGTTTAGCATTAATGGATTGGGTGCGGGCGGTAACGGGCGGTCCTGTGTCGTCGATCCGTCCGGCATGATTTTGCACCAGTCAGCGGGTCATGAGGACTCATTCCCGATTGAAATCGATCTCGATCAGGTCCGCCGGCAACGTGAAACTGGCCTGAAGGGTCTTGGGCAAGTTCTGAAGAGTTTTCGCGACCGGCCTGTCGACTTTCCTGTTTATGACCGCGCAAGTGGTGCAGACGGATACCTTAAGACGCTTGGTCCGTTGGAAATTCCTCAGCAAGGATCGAGCGCCGGCCTGCGTCTGAATACTCCGTTGGAGACGTCCGGTGAAATCGTCAATCCGACACCTGGCCTCGACTTTGGCGTGACACCTCTTGCCAACAAGTAATAAAGCGGCTGATCTGCGCGGCTCAAGGTGCACGGCGCTGGCGGATCATTCATTGCATTTCAACCCGAATTGGGAGAACGAATGATGGATTCCGTTAGCGACTACTACTCAGCGACACAGCTTCGCACTGACAGATGGAGCGCGCTGCGTGAAGCGACCGGATCGCTTGCCCGCAATGCGCCTACAAAGATCTCGGCAAAAGATCGTGCGACCACGCAGGCGTTGTTTGAATCACTTGCGCTTATTGAGCCTTATTGGGCATTTCCCGGCATGGCGGCCTTTGATCACATGCGGCGGCAGTTTGACCATAGCGCCTTTGAAGACCTGTCGTTTTCGGTTCATCGCGTCACCCGCGCGCTGACCACTGGGGCGTATCGTCGCCGCAGCATTCCGCTTGAACGCGACAGCATCGATAAGGAAGAATTCGACGACGAGGCGCTTCTTTCGCCGGAGGCGCGCGCGCTGACGAGGCCTTATTTTGAAGTGCTGATCGTCGACAGTGTAAGTGACCAGCAAGAACGTTGGCTAAAAAGCAATGTCACGCGCATGCGCCGTGTAGAAGATCCGTTCACATACGAAGCCGTCGTCGTGCCGAGCCTTGAAGATGCGTTGATTGCGGTCCTTTTCAACCACAACATCCAGGCCATTGTCGTCCGGCCTGGACTGGTGCTGAAATCCAAACTCGACAACGAGATCTTACATAGCTTTCTGAACCGCGCTGGCGGCAGCGAGACCATTGATGCGATGCAGCCGGAAAATTACGGACCTGAATTATGCCGGCTTATTGCGCGTGTTAGGCCGGAATTGGACGCCTATCTGGTCACCGAGAGGTCAGTGGAGGACATAGCAGGGCTGGACCTGGGCATCTGCCGTCGGGTTTTCTACAATCAGGAAGACTTTATGGAACTTCATCTCAATATCCTGCGGGGTGTTGAGGCACGAAATAAGACGCCTTTCTTTACGGCGCTGGTGAATTACTCAAAGCAACCCACGGGTGTTTTCCATGCCATGCCAATCAGCCGCGGTAAGTCGATCACACGCAGTCATTGGATCCAAGATATGGGGGCATTTTATGGGCCCAACATTTTCCTGGCGGAAACCTCAGCAACATCTGGCGGGCTTGATAGTTTGCTTGAGCCTCACGGGCCAATCAAGGAAGCCCAAGAACTTGCAAGTCGCGCATTCGGATCAAAGCAGACTTTTTTTGCCACGAACGGTACCTCGACCTGTAACAAGATTGTTGTGCAGGCTGTGGTGCGTCCCGGGGACATCGTTCTGGTCGACCGTGATTGCCACAAGTCGCATCACTATGGGATGGTTCTGGCCGGGGCCGAGGTTGTTTATCTCGATAGTTACCCGCTGAACGAATATTCAATGTATGGCGCTGTCCCCTTGCGTGAGATTAAGCATCAACTGCTTGCCCTGAAGGCGGCAGGTAAGCTTGACCGCGTGCGGATGTTGCTTCTGACGAACTGCACTTTTGACGGGCTGGTCTACAACGTCGAGCGCGTCATGGAAGAATGTCTCGCCATCAAACCTGACCTTGTCTTTCTTTGGGATGAAGCATGGTTTGCCTTTGCACGGTTTAGTCCGACGTATCGGCAGCGAACCGGGATGCGGACTGCGAACAATCTGCGAAAAAGGTTTAAAACTGAAGAGCATCGGGACGCCTATGATGCCCAGCAAAAAGAGCTGGCGAACGCGACGGATGAGGAATTGCTGGATGCGCGTCTGATTGCGTCGCCCAACGCCCGGGTCCGCGTTTATGCCACTCAGTCCACGCACAAAACGCTTACTGCTCTGAGGCAGGGTTCGATGATCCATGTGAATGATCAGGATTTCAAAGGTGAAGTCGAACAAAGCTTCCATGAAGCCTATATGACCCACACTTCGACCTCACCGAACTATCAGATAATAGCGTCGCTCGACGTGGGGCGACGTCAGGTCGAGTTAGAAGGTTTCGAATTCGTCCAACGTCAGATTGAAGCAGCAATGTCGATGCGGCGTGCGATAAGCATGCACCCGCTGCTGCAGAAGTATTTTAAGGTTTTGACAGCGGGGGACATGATCCCGGCCCATCACCGGCAAAGCGGCGTCACCAGCTATTTTGACAATGAACAAGGCTGGACGGACTTGTGGGATTGTTGGGCACAAGATGACTTTGTCTTGGATGCAACCCGGGTCACTCTTGCGGTCGGTGGGACTGGCTGGGACGGCGACACCTTCAAGAATGATGTGCTGATGGATAAGTACGGCATTCAGATAAACAAGACCTCGCGAAACACGGTGCTCTTCATGACCAATATCGGGACCACGCGGTCATCGGTCGCGTACCTGATCGAGGTGTTGGTAGAGATTGCGAATGAGCTCGATGATCTACTGGACGATGCTTCAAAAATGGAACGCTTGTCGTTTGATAGGCGCGTTAAGAACCTGACCGAAAACTACCCGCCCTTACCTGATTTCAGCCGGTTCCATGATGCATTTCGCCCAGATGATATCACACCAGAGGGTGACATTCGGACAGCCTATTACTTGAGCTATGACGAGAAAAACTGTGACTACCTGGAGCTTGAGACGACGCTTAAGGACGCGTTGGAGGCCGGCCAGGAAGTTGTCTCTGCCAGCTTCATTATTCCCTATCCGCCGGGCTTTCCGATCCTTGTTCCAGGGCAGGTCATTAGCAAGGAAATCCTCGCCTTTATGCTCGCGCTGGATGTCAATGAAATTCACGGATATCGCGCCGATCTGGGGCTGCGAATATTTACGCCTGAAGCATTAGCTGCCCTGCTCAAGACCAAAACACCCAACACTGCAGCCGAATAATTTGAAAGGATCACTTATGGCGACCGTTCTTAAGAATATCTCGGAAATTCGACGCTACTTTCACCGCAACGAAGACCCCATCTATTTTATCTCGGCGACCAACTTCAATCTGTTGGGCCTCGATGAATGGGTGAAGAACTTCAAGTACATTTGCTACATCGACTGCTATGGCGGCAAGCATCCCAACGTATTCTGTCCCTCGGAACAGCCGCATGCGGAGTTCCAATCGATTGAAGATATCAATAACTATCTATTGCAACATAAAGAAGTCATCGACTTCATCAAACGGCGCGGTGGCAAGCCGAAGTTCGTGTTTCTAATGTTTGATGAAGAAACAGAGCGCTTATCAAAAGAGCTTGGTGCCGACGTTTGGTTCCCAAAAGCCAAGTTGCGCACGAGCATGGATAACAAGATTGAGACCGTACGTATCGGCAACAAGGCTGGCGTGCCGTCCGTGCCAAATGTGTTGGCCGAGGTCAAATCTTACGAAGACTTGCAAAAGACCTGCGAAAAAGCAGGGATCGGCCATGATCTGGTGTTGCAGTCTGCGTTTGGCGACAGCGGCCACACCACGTTCTTCATTAAATCTGAGGCTGATTTCCGCCGTCATGAGCACGAGATCATCGGCGAAGGCGAGATCAAGATCATGAAGCGGATCGACTGCCGCGGCTCTGCCATCGAGGCCTGTGCGACCAAAGAAGGCACTATTGTTGGCCCGTTAATGACAGAGTTGGTCGGCTTCAAGGACCTCACGCCGTACCGCGGTGGCTGGTGCGGCAACGAAATCCTATCGACTGCGTTCCCGCCGAAGGTTCGCCAGAAAGCGCGTGAACTGACGTTCAAATTTGGAGAACAGCTTCGTAAGGAGGGCTATCGTGGCTACTTCGAGCTCGACTTCCTTATTGATAAGAAGACCGGTGACTTATGGTTAGGAGAGCTGAACCCACGCATTACGGGCGCGTCCTCAATGACAAATCACGCAGCATTTGCCCATGCAGACGCCCCTCTGTTCTTGTTCCACTTACTCGAGTTCTCAAGGAAAAAATTCGATCTTGATACGACAGAGCTGAACAACCGTTGGGCCAACCCAGATATGATCGACAGCTGGTCGCAGATGGTGATTAAGCATACTGAAGATAGCGTAGATTTGTGTACGGCCAGCCCCGAAACCGGCATCTACAAGATGTTGGAAGACGGTCGCGTGGTTTTTGACCGCTTTGACTATCACCGTCGGGCGGTTGAATCTGAGAATGAGGCGTTTTTCCTCAGGATATTGCAGCCTGGCGACTATCGCTACGAAGGCGCTGATATTGGCATTCTTGTCACAAGAGGCCGCTCTATGACCAAAAGCTTCCAGCTCAATGAGCGTGCGAAGAAATGGATACACGGGATCAAACAAACCGTTACCGGACAACCTCTGCCGGTCGCCAATGCTGGCCCAGCGTTGGCGGATCCTGCGTTTAAGATCATGTAATGCTCTGGCGAGCGCTGCAGGAAACCCTCCCCGGCCCGAAATGGGCCGGGCTTTTCGCCGAGTATTGGCCGGATTATAAACGTTGGTGGCTCAAGGAGGGCGACACGGCGCGCGCGAGCTATCTTGAAAGCCGCCGAGCGCTAAAGGCGCATATGCCAGAAATTCTGCCGCTCTACGACGAGCTGTGCGAGTTGGCGGGCGGTGGTGATCAAGCGGCACGGTTCCTAAGCTTCTATTGCCCACCGCCGTATCTGAGCGGTTGTTCTCAGGCAATTTGGCCAGGTGAAGAGCCGGTTCTGGTGCGCAACTACGACTATAATCCGAACGCGTTTGATAGCTTGATCTTGCATACCGGCTGGCAGGGTCGTCACGTTATAGGAACATCGGACGGCCTATGGGGGTTGGTGGATGGGGTGAACGACGCAGGTCTTGCAATTTCGCTGACCTTCGGTGGAAGACGCGTTGTTGGCAACGGATTTGGGGTGCCCTTGATCCTGCGGTATGTCTTACAAACGTGCACAACAGCGAAAGAGGCTGAAGCGGTCCTGCGCCGCGTTCCGACCCATATGAGCTATAATGTTACAGTGCTTGACGCCAATCGCCGCTTTTTCACGGCAATGATGGCACCGGACCGGCCTACGATCGTCACGCATGCAGCAGTCGCCACCAACCATCAAGAAAACGTCGAATGGGTGAGCCATGCGCGCTTCACTGCAACCGTTGAGCGTGAACGGTTCTTGCTACAACGACTTACGCTCCACCGCGACACCGAAGAAAAATTCATCGGAGCATTCTTACGGCCGCCTCTCTATTCAACCGCGTTCGACGTCGGTTTTGGAACTCTATATACCGCCGTCTATCGTCCAAGGCTGGGACAGATGGAAGTCCGCTGGCCGGGCACGGTTTGGTCACAGAGCTTTAGTGACTTTCAGGAAGGCGGTCGCCGAGTGCAGATCCCAGGCGCCGCTTAGAGAGTTCCTTTTGGTCCTGTCATCCAAATGCTGAGCAATCGCTCCTGCGGGCATTGTCAGAACAAATCTGCTTGAGGAGGGCAGGGTGGTTTCGTAACCTTTGTCCATGACGAAAACAGACCCTTTCAAGGGCTATGCTGCCCGCGTTGAATATGACGATGAAGACGGGATCCTGACAGGTCAGATTGCTGGCATCCGTGACGGTGTTGGCTTTCATGCAGAGAGCGTGGAAGAGCTGAAAGAGGCGTTCCATGAAGCCGTCGATGATTATGTCGATACCTGCGCCAAGATCGGCAAGGAACCACAGAAACCATACTCTGGCCGCGTAATGTTCCGCGTCGATCCAGAGGTTCACCGGAAGGCTGCACTGGCGGCAGAGCTGTCAGGCAAGAGTCTCAACCAGTGGGCCGAAGAGGTGCTGAACCGTGCAGCCCAAGACTGGCATCCAGCATGACAGGCACCACCCAAACTGCGCTTCTTCAGCGCTGGAAAACAACCTGACAAAGCCACCAGCACAGATATTTGCAGACTGGCCGAGTTAAAGTGACAACACCCCTTCGGGCCCTCCCGACGACGCCCTCAATCCTCAAACGGCAGCCCAAGGTATTCATGGGCCAGCGCGCTTTGCGCGGTCTCCGAAGTCAAAAGTAGGTCGTAGTCGCTCTCGCGGATCTTGTGGTCGAAAGGGTCCTCGGCGGGGAAAACGTGCAGCATTTTCGTCAATCGCCAACTTATGTTCTCCGAGGCCCAGATACGACGCAAGGCTACCTCTGAATAGCTGTTCAGGTAATGATCCGATCCCTCGAGGTAATGCGCCCTCAGCGCGCGGCTGAGGCATTAGACACCCGAAAACGCGAGATTCAGCCCTTTGGCCCCGGTCGGCGGCACGATGTGACCCGCGTCGCCGGCAAGGAACAGCTTGCCCCACCTCAAAGGTTCGGCAACGAAGGACCGGAGCGGGGCCATCGATTTCTAGATCGACGGTCCGGTCTGGATCCGCGCTGCCATCTCTGCTGGGAACCGGCGCAGTAGGGTTTCCCAGAACCGGTCGTCCGGCCAGTCCTCGATCCGGTCAGTGAGAGGCGCCTGGACATAGTAGCGGCTCAGCATGGGGTTGCGCTGTGCGGCCATCTCCATGCCTTCCGAGTGGTAGGCATAGACGAAGTTCTCTAGGGGCGGCCGTTCGACCATGATCTCGAGCCAACCGAAAGGGTAGTCCCGGGAATACTAGCGGCGCAAATCGGCCGGGATCGCATGGCGCGAGGGGCCGTGAAAGCCATCGCAGCCGCAGATGAAATCGGCATCGAGACGATGGTGCATCCCGTCCTTGACGTAGGTCACATGCGGGTCTCCCGTGACGTCGTGCAACGCAACCTCACCCGCCTCGTGGACCATGTCCGCGTCCGCGGCCGTCAGTGTCTGGTGTAAGTCTTCCTGGATATTGCTCTGGCCCCAGGCCCACATCTGCTTGCCAGTCCAGCGCTTCAGGTCGATGAAAGAGCTCGGGCGGTTTTCCCAGACGATCTCGGTGCCCTCCTTTGGCCTGCCCTGCTTCAGCATCCGGTCGGCGAGCCCGTATTCCTTCAGCATCTCTACGGTACCATGCTCCAGCACGCCGGCGCGGATACGAGCAGCGACATAGGCCATGCTCTGGCCTTCCAACACTACGTTTTCGATGCCGTGATGACCGAGGATGTGGCTCAGCATCAGTCCGGCGGGCCCGCCGCCAACTATTGCGACTTTTGTCCGTGATCGATCATGAAATTTCCCCCGTTTTTCGCAGTCCTGCTTTGCACCAAGGCTCAGGCAGGTTTGTCTCGTAAGAAGACACGGCGATGCGCGAGGAAGCCAGCGA
Source organism: uncultured Boseongicola sp. (assembly GCA_905479635.1). Taxonomy (GTDB): domain Bacteria; phylum Pseudomonadota; class Alphaproteobacteria; order Rhodobacterales; family Rhodobacteraceae; genus Boseongicola. The sequence continues at coordinate 16,996 of CAJQNG010000135.1, forward strand.
ATCTTGTTGTTCGGTCGTGTCTGGGGCGCGGAAGGCATACTTTGCGTTCGGTGTCCGTTTCGGGCTTAGTCTGTTGAAAAACTCCAAAATCTGAAAATCCCAAATTCCCGTCAAAACCGCAAATCCTGTCAAAGTCAGCTAAGAAAGTGAACCAGACGACGCGACGCGGCCTAGCAACCCGGGAGGCTTGATTTGGCCGATCCCCTTGCCAAAATAAACTAATCAACCGGTATGGCGAAAAAATCTGTCCGCCAGGCCCGAAACTGGAGTTTTTCAACAGAATAAGCCCGAAGCTGCCATTCACTGCGATGCTCGCCGAAGACCGCAATGCGGAACATTGCGGTCACCCAGCCATATCACTTAGATGACAGGTCATGACCCACTCATTCGGCCTAGCGGCCGGCAAGCCGCGCTTCCGCAGGGGCCGAAGTCATAACACGGCCTTTGACAGCATCATGTGGCACCCCTTCTCGCCGTCGACCGTTTGGGTGACACGGAGATCGCCCTGTAGCGAGCAGAGCATATAGGCCTGTTCGCGTGATAGTTCCGTCCTTCGGCAGACGTGATTGATCATCTCTCGGACAGCAATGCGCGCCGCCTCGTCGAGATCCTCGTTAAGTCCGATGCTGATCAGATGGGTCGCGTTTTCGGCAAAGGGGTAATCAAAACCGAGGTCTTTTCGAATGGTCAGACGGAAAGTCCCGGTCAGGCCCGTCTCCAGTGCCGTGATGCAGACTTCGCCGTCACCCTGCACAGCGTGGCCGTCGCCGGCGGAGAACAATGCTCCCTCAACAAAGACCGGTAGGTAGAGAGTCGAACCGGCCTGTAACTCCTTGTTGTCCATGTTGCCGCCGAATTTCCGCGGCTGAATGCTGGAAAGACGTCCCCAATGCTGTGGAGGTGCCACCGCGATGACCCCAAAGAATGGCGCCAGTCTTATTTCCGTGCCCCAGGGAAGGCGCGCAATGCGTCGCTGAATGTCGATTTCCGGGTGGATGATTACCGAGCGATCGAACTCGCCTGGCAGCGTCCCGCGCAGTGGCAGCATTCCAACATAGCCCCAGCGGTCGATGAGCGAGACGTCGAGTATGTCGATCTGCAGCACATCGCCGGGTTCGGCCCCTTCGACGTAGATCGGCCCCGTCAGCATATGGCTTGCGCCGAGTTTGGTGCACTTCTCCATCGCCTCGCGGTGGCCTTGCTGAACGAGGGATGGGTCGGGCGGAAGGTCCTCCGGGTTCGCTGCCGCCCAACTTGTCAATTTTACGCTATCCCCTGAGGCAATACGCAAAACCGGGGTCAGCGAGGCATCGTGGAATCCCCAGTGGATATTCTCGGGAAGGGCATCCAATTTGTGTTGGCCGGGCATTCAATCTCCGACGGATTGGGTTTGGGGGGCGAACATTTTGTGCCCTAATATGCACGACGCCGTCGAGGTTGGTCAACGTCCAAGCCGTGCGCGCAAGGTGTACGGCTGGAACGGGCTTATTCTTTTGAAAAACTCGAATGCCCGCCCGACGACACCTCAAAACCAGAACGCTCTTCTCAGTCGCCGCCGAAATGTTCGCTATTTTCGACCCATTGCGGTATGGGAAGAACGTTGTTCTCCGATTTATCCATGCTCAACACTCTGCCCCAGCTTGGAGTTTTTCAACAAAATAGGCTCAATGCAGTCGTTCTCTGCGTGGCAGCGCCCAAGAACGGGATGAACGTCCATTCCAGGCTCTTAGACCGCGTGCTGAAAGGGCGTAATTCTTGGCAGCGCGGACTGGATTATTCTAGGTTATTGGGAAGGGAACAGGAGAAAATGGTCATGATTAATGCCCCAACAGCCCCAAATGCCGAGTATGTGGACGTTCTAGCGGACTCGCGCCTCTGGAAGCACTTCCGGCCGCGTGCGGACGATATTATCATCGTGACACCGCCCAAATCCGGCACGACCTGGACGCAGGCGATTGTCGCACTGCTTTTATCGGGAGACCCTGGCTTCAATGCCAGTCCTTCGATCAATTCACCCTGGATCGACGCAGCCGGCGATGACATTGACGAGGTCTTCGGACAATTAGAAGCACAGACACAGCGCCGCTACATCAAGACACACACGCCCTTGGATGGCATCCCCGTTTGGCACGAGTTGACTTACATTTGCGTCTACCGGCATCCCGTCGACGTCTACTTTTCGTGGCGCAAGCACGAGATGAATATGACCTTTGAACTCGACGACCTGCCAATTATTGAGGATCCTAGCGAGGGCTTTCGGGACTACCTCGACAGCGCCTACAAAGGCACTGCGGGCGCACGGCTGCCCGGCCTACTGAATCACTACAAATGCACATTGGGAGAGGGCAACAGGCCCAACGTGCTGAGGCTGCATTACGCGGACATGACACGTGATCTCGCGGCCGAGATGGCCCGCGTTGCCGACCACCTCGGGGTCAGCCACTCACCAGAGGTCATGGCATCCTTGGTGGACGCCGCAACTTTCGACAACATGAAGCAAAATGCCGCCCGCTGCGCTCCAGCCGCGGGCAAGGGGGTGTGGCATCGGGATGACGCCTTTTTCGACAGCGCCTCTTCGAACAAGTGGGAAGGACAACTTACGGAAGACGATCTCACAGCTTATGACGCAAAAATATCGCTGGCATTGAAGACTGAAGAACGTGATTGGCTCGAATGGGGAAACGCGAGATCGGGACAGGTGTGAGTTCCGGGCTATTGGCACAGACCTTCCCCCTTTTACATGGGCCTTGCTGTCGGTAAATGTCTGCTCCGGGCTCAGAAGCGGTTCTTTGTTTGCGGAGAAGTCAAGGAACTGGGTTACTGGTCTTTCGGGGTCGTGGTTCTCTCCGAAGTCGGCATTGCCGCTTCATGATGGCGTCCGGGAGCTGATCGGCCAGAATGTCATTCGCGAGGTTGGAAGCGTTCCACCTCTACCGCTTTAGATTGGCTTGATCCGCCACCGTCCCGAAGGACGCAGAACCCATCCTTAGTCTCTCGGGCAGGTATTCGTAATTTCTGATTAAGCCACGCCCTCCATGTTTGGGTCAAAAACAGCATCATTGCGCCAGATGCAGTGCAAGAGAACTGCAATCTTCCTTGCGGCTGCGACAGCGGCCTTCTTGAAGCCTTTTCACTCGTTCAGGCGGGTAGCCCATGTCAGCAATGGTGATGGCTTATTGACTTGTGTGATCAAAGTTGTGGCCGCCGCGTATAACAATCGTCGCAGATCACGATCTCCGCATTTTGAGATGTGCCCTGACCAATCCATTTCACCAGATTGATAGCGTCGCGGCGTGAGGCCGAGGAATGCGCCGACATCTTTTGACTTTTTGAACCGTGCCGCATCATCCAGTGTTGCGATGTAGGCAAGAGCGACGATAGGGCCGACGCCCGGAACTGTCATGAGGCGCACAGCAAGATCGCGTCCTCGTGCGATAGGGCATTGTCAGAACAAATCTGCTTGAGGCGGGCAGGGGGGTTTCGTAGCCTTTGTTCATGACGAAAACCGAGCCTTTCAAGGGGTTTCACAGCGGCCCCGAGATCATCCGCCTGGCGGTCATGATTGATGTTCGCTTTCCCCTTTCGCTCCGCAATGTCGAGGACCTGCTGCACGAGCGCGCCGTCGACATCAGCCACGAAACGGTGCGG
>CAJQNG010000136.1 GCA_905479635.1 uncultured Boseongicola sp.
GGAAAGGATAACCGCTGAAAGCATCTAAGCGGGAAGCCCCCCTCAAAACAAGGTATCCCTGAGGACCGAGGTAGACCACCTCGTCGATAGGCCGGAGATGTAAGCGCAGCAATGCGTTCAGTTGACCGGTACTAATTGTCCGATAGGCTTGATTTGATCCAGTAGTAGACTGGCTGTTGCACTTAACTGTGCGCAGTAAATCAAGAGCATACACCACAATATTGGTTACATGACTTGGATAGGCGTCCAGTCCTTTGGGATTGGACGTGGGTGTGTTCTTTTCTTGATTTGGTGGTCATAGCGCGAGCAAAACACCCGACCCCATTCCGAACTCGGCAGTTAAGTGCCGTCGCGCCGATGGTACTGCGTCTTAAGACGTGGGAGAGTAGGTCACCGCCAAATCTAGTAAGGAACACATCGTATCTCTCGACGATGTTGAACAAAAACGCCGCCCTTTGGGGCGGCGTTTTTGTTTGTATTTCATGAATTATGCCTGCGCGAGGTGCGTTGTGAGCATGCAGTTAAGCATATCATTCATCGTGGATGCCATGAATGATTTTCTACATCTGTCCATCAAAGCCAAACACAACAAAGTCACCCTTTGTGCGCTAAGGTGGCCCGCAAAAATAAGCCCTGCATCGGCGTCCAGACTGGCGACCAGGTAGGCGAGGCCTTCTTCCTCAAAACACTTCAGTGCCTTTCGCGTTTCTTTCTGAAGCACTGCACCATCACCTCACTATCGACGGCACGCCGCGACCGACGCGAGTAAGGTCCTGTTCGCGGGCATAGGCCTGAAGGCTTGACGACGCCCACCAGCCACCTGCGCTAAGTGCGACAAGGCCACCGTTAGCACCCGTATATAGCCTAGCCGTGTCGGTCTCGCGCCTGAAGTGTGGCTCTCGGGTTTTTGTGCGCGCCTTTTTCTGCGGCCGCGCTGTCGGTTTTCCGGATTTTTCCATTTGTCTCACTGTTTTCTTTTTATCGCTCGAGAAACCATCGCCGAAGTGGGTTTCGAAAAAAAAGTGTCGGGCCATTTTCTTCACAAACCTGTCAACCAAGGACAGGCGAACACAGCACGGTCGCATTTTTTTGTGCCGCGAGAAATCGAGAAAAAATGTTTGCAGCCAAGATGTTATGCGGCAAGGATGCTTGGTAGTCAGATGGGGTACACACCAATGCGACTTCTTATTTTAGGCACGGGGCGAATGGCCGGTGCGCATGCCGAAGCCTTCTCAAAGATCGCGGGGGTCACGCTAGCGGGCTGCGTCGATATCGATACCGATCGAGCCGAGGCCTTTGCCGCAGAACATGCAATTCCGATGGCCTTCACCAGTCTGGTTTCTGCATTGGAGAGCGGCGAGGTCGATGCCGCCGCAAACTGTACACCGGACGCCTCGCATTTTGAGACCACGATGGCGGTGCTTGAGGCCGGCGCGCATGTCTTTTGCGAAAAGCCCCTCGCGACGACCTATGAAGACGCCGCCCAGATGGCTGCCAAGGCACGAAGCAAGGGCATCATTCACGGTGTTAACCTTACCTATCGAAATGTCGCCGCCCTACAAACCGCGCGGACTCTCATCGCAGAAGGGCGCATCGGTCACATCAGGCATTTTGAGGCGTCCTATCTACAAAGCTGGTTAACGCAGCCGGCCTGGGGTGATTGGCGCTCTGACCCAACGTGGCTTTGGCGGCTTTCGACAGAGCATGGATCGCTTGGAGTTCTGGGGGATGTTGGCATCCATATTTTCGATTTCTTAACCTACGCGGCGGGGCAAAATGTGGCTGAGCTAACGGGGAGACTTGGTACATTCGACAAGGCCGAGGACGGTCGGATAGACGGCTATACACTTGATGCAAATGATAGTTTTTCTGCGACAGTCGCGCTAGAGAGCGGCGCGTTGGGAGTAATCCATGCAACGCGTTTTGCGCCTGGAAATTTGAACGACCTCAGTCTGCAAATATACGGCACCAAAGGAGGGCTAAAAGTGACGAACACTGGCCCGCTTGGCACGCTGAGAGTTTGCGAAGGAGACAATTTGGAAAAGGCAACCTGGGTGCCTGTGGTTCTTTCACCGGTAAAGACCAACTTCGAGCGTTTCGCGGAAGCGGTGCAATCAGGCGCAGGAATGGTGCCAGATTTCGACGAAGGCGCGCGCCTGCAGGCTGTGTTGGATGGTGTCTTTCGCGCACATAACGAGCGTCGGCAAATATCCCTTTAGCGCGCTCGAATTTAGGCGCTTCTGCCCTTGCGGCTCGCATGAATGACAGTTACATCACAAGCGTTGGCGCGGGGTGGAGCAGCCCGGTAGCTCGTCAGGCTCATAACCTGAAGGTCGTAGGTTCAAATCCTACCCCCGCAACCATCAAGAACGTACCGCCGCCCTCCGGGGCGGCGTTCTTTTTTGTGCTAAGCGCCAAGATCCCCGCTAACACCGGGATGAAAGAGATAGGAACAGCAGGGAACGCCTTTGATCGCTTCGGTGGGTTTGTCGTCGAAGCGAATGTCACGAAGAAGTAGAGACCAATATTCACTGCCTATTCGGCAACACACGTTTGCAACTCCAGGGAACACAACAAGAACATATCTCTCCGCCTTTGATAATTTACACTTCCTGTGGATAACTCAACTTAAAGGCAGGCAGTGAAAGATCAGTTTCTTGGAAGACGGGGTTCATCCTATAGCGTCACGCGCGGACACGCTCCTTGAGAGGTGTGTTTCTATCGATCTGGAGATCTATCCGAAGACCAATCGACTTCAAAGCTTTGCCGGAGTGCGTCATGGAGTGGAGGATTCTTGCGTTTACATGCAAGGTAGTCTCGATAGCGCGCTCCAATCCTTGGACCAATTCTCTGATCCAGCTGACTTCCTGCTTGGGCATAACTTCATCAACTTTGATGCTCGTCATTTGGAAGCGAACAAACGCGACCTGAGGCTGCTTGAAAAGCCGATGATTGACACCCTTTGGCTCAATCCACTCGCTTTCCCACGGAACCCTTACCATCATCTGGTGAAACACTATCAAGACGGCCGGCTTCAAGCTGGACACGTCAATGACCCTGAATTGGATGCAGAGCTTATCCTAACGGTTCTGGCCAATCAGGTGGAAACGCTCTCTGAGATCGATAGGACTGATCCGGAGATCACGCGCGCCTATCATTACTTGGCGACCAGTCTCCCTGCGAATGAAGGCTTTGACGCTGTCTTTGCCCATGTGAGGGGAGCCCAAAGACCAAGCACAATCGAAGGTCAGACGGCAATTCGCGGGCTCCTAAAAGGCCAAGCCTGCGAGCATCAGATTGAGACCGTTATCCCTGAAGCCGAAAGTGACGGCTGGCCGCTTGCTTATGCGCTTTCTTGGATTTTAGTGGCAGGCGGAGACTCTGTCATGGCACCCTGGGTACGGCACCAATTCCCCGAGGCGAGCCAGATCGTGCGGCGTTTGCGCGACAAACCGTGTAACGATCAATACTGTCGGTGGTGCCGTACGCAAAACGATCCGAAGGGGCTTCTCGATAGGTGGTTTGGCTTCCCCGACTTTAGGCCAAAGCCAGTAGGGCCAGATGGTCGTCCGCTCCAGGAAACGATTGTGGCAGCGGCGATTGCCAAATCGTCAATCCTGGGCATTTTGCCGACCGGTACGGGAAAATCAGTGTGCTACCAATTGCCTGCGCTGTCGCAGTTTCAAAAGACCGGGGCACTCACCGTGGTTATCTCGCCTCTTGTCGCGTTAATGGCGGATCAGGTTGAAGGGATGCGCCGGCAGGGGATTACGTCCAGTGTAACAATAAATGGCATGCTCTCTTTGCCTGAAAGAAATGACGCACTGAACCAAGTCAGGCTTGGAAACGCGGCCATGCTGCTCATCTCTCCAGAGCAGCTTCGAAGCCCGTCTGTGCGCTCCGTTCTTAAACAGCGGGAAGTTGGCTACTGGGTGCTTGATGAGGCACATTGCGTCTCAAAGTGGGGGCACGATTTCCGACCGGACTACCGATATGTTGGTCGATTTATCAAAGAATACTCAGGTGATGAGCCACCCGCCCCAATCATCAATCTGACTGCCACGGCAAAACCTGACGTTATTCAAGATATTACGGCGCACTTTCGTGAGCGGCTTGGTCTCGATCTGCTACTGCTGGACGGAGGTGCAAAACGTGACAATCTTTCTTTCGAGATCATCCCGACGGACAAAGCTAAGAAGTTCGGCGATGTAGTTATGGTTCTCGAAGAAGCATTGCCGAAGAGTGGCTCTTCCGGAGCGATTATCTACTGTTCGACACGGTCATCTACCGAGAATGTTGCGGATTTTTTGAAAGAGCGCGGTTTCGCGGCCGCGTATTACCACGCGGGCCTTAAGCCTGAAGAAAAGCGCGACGTGCAAATGCAATTCGCAAGTGGCGAGCTGCGGGTCATTGCTGCCACCAATGCTTTTGGGATGGGCATTGATAAGCCAGACATCCGGCTTGTTGTGCACGCAGACATCCCGGGATCACTCGAGAACTACTTGCAAGAGGCGGGGCGCGCCGGCCGCGATCGCGATCACGCGAGATGCATCCTGCTCTTCAGTCGCGACGACATCGAACGTCAGTTCAGCTTGTCTGCCCGCTCCCGATTAGAAAAACGTGAAATTGGGGCAATTCTTAAGTCTCTGAGACGGTTGGATCGCCGGACCAAGCAAAAGGGAGAGGTGGTCGCCACGCCCGGCGAGATCGTTCGCGAAGAGAAAGAACTCGAGTTTGAACGTGACTCTACGACAGATGACACTCGGGTTAAGACGGCAGTTTCCTGGCTTGAGGAATCCGTCTTGCTGAGCCGCGAAGAGAACCGCACCCGGGTGTTTCCATCCTCCCTAAAAGTACGCACGCTGGAGGACGCTGGGAACATCATTGCCAAGGCCGACTTCACCGAAGGGTATCGTCTAAAGCTGAAATCCCTTGTTCAAAGCCTGATCAACGCCCCGCCGGATCAGGGCATTTCCACCGATGAGCTATGCGGGATCGCAGGGTTTTCACCTGGACAAATGCGCAAGGCGCTCAATGACCTTGAAACCCTTGGAATTGCCTCAAATGATACGGCGATTACGATCTTTGTCCATTTGGGCGTTGAGGACTCCTCGGAAAAGCGTTTGCTTGAAGCCAATAGTCTCGAAAAAGACCTGATAGACAAAATTCGCGAATTTGCACCTGATCTGGAAATGGGCGTGTCATCGACACTCAATCTGAAGATCGCCTCGCAGGAGCTACGAGACGCGGGTCATGCCACCGTACGTCCAGATATTGTTGACCAGCTCCTACGCGGGGTCGCCAGAGATGGTCGCGACGATAGCGATGGTATTGGCAGTCTGCAGGTGCGAAAAATTGATAGGGAGCATCTTTCTGTTCAGCTTCGCCGAACATGGCAGGCGCTTTCGGTTACAGCCCAACTTAGGCGCCTAGCTGGACGAGTTTTGCTCAATGCACTCCAAAAAGCCGCCCCTGAGCGCACAAGAGGCAAGGATATCCAGATAGAAACGACGCTGGGGGCTCTGATGGAGGCTCTAAACAGCGACTTCGAACTGAGTAGCGCCGTTACAGATCCAACAAAGCTTCTCGATCGGGCACTCCTTTGGTTGCATGAACAAGGAGTAATAACCCTGGGAAAAGGCCTAACGATTTTTAGGTCGGCCATGACGATTAATCTTGAACCTGGTAGCCGCCTCTTTACAGAATCCGATTTCGAGCCGCTTAAACTTCACTATCAAGAGCAAGTTCTTCAAACTCATATTATGGCCACATACGCCGAACGTGGTTTGGAGTCTTTGAGCGATGCACTGAAGCTCGCGGACGAATATTTCACATCCGATCGTGAAACTTTTGTTGAGAAATGGCTTCCAGGACGAAGCGCAGAGCTACGGCGACAGACGACGCCGGAATCATGGCGCACGATTGTCGAAGGCCTCGGAAACTCCATCCAGGCGCGCATCGTTGCAGATGACCGTGAGCAAACGAATGTCTTGGTTTTAGCGGGGCCGGGTTCTGGGAAGACGCGAGTTCTCGTCCACAGAATTGCTTACCTTATTCGTGCAAAGCGTGAGAACCCGCGCGGAATTCTTGCGTTGGTCTATAATCGCCATGCCGCGACTGAAATCCGGCGACGACTTTTCGAACTCATCGGTGACGATGCGCGCGGTGTCACGATCTCCACCTGTCATGGTCTCGCCATGCGTATGGTTGGGGCCAGCTTTGCGAAGCAGGCTGAGAAGGTCAACAGCGTTGCTTTCGATGAAATCATGGGCCAAGCGGCGGCTCTTCTGAAGGGTGACGGGCTCTCGCGCGACGAGGCCGAAGCGCAGCGGGATACTCTTATCGAGGGATATCGCTGGATTCTGGTGGACGAATACCAGGATATCGGTCCTGAAGAATATGAACTCATTGCCGCTGTTGCGGGCCGCTCAATCGAAGACGAGGACCGGCGTCTCAGTTTGTTTGCTGTCGGCGATGACGACCAGAACATATATGCGTTCACTGGCGCTTCCGTGGAGTTTATTCGTCGGTTTGAAGAAGACTACAAAGCCCAGCCGACATATCTGGTAGAGAACTACCGCTCGACAGACACCATAATCCGTGCGTCGAACCAGGTTATCGCACCGGCATCCAATCGGATGAAAGCGGGTCATGACATCGATGTAAATCGGGCCCGTAAGAATGATCGGGCAGGTGGCGAGTTAGAGCGCCTCGACAATGTAGGTCGGGGACGCGTGCAAGTCCTAAAGGATGCGGGCGATCATCAGACTCAGGCAGTTCTTGCAGTTGAAGAGCTGGAGCGACTTTCTAAACTCGTGCCGGATTGGGATTGGGCTAAGACAGCTATTATTGCGCGCGACTGGAAGTATCTTCAGCCAGTGCGAAGTTATTGCGAGGCGCGTGGCATTCCCGTTCAGACAGCAAACGCTGATCTTCCGAATTTTTGGCGCCTTCGCGAAACTCAATCGCTTGTAAAATGGCTGAGAGGTCGGGATCGCTCGGGTCTTCATGTCTCGGAACTGTCCGGATGGATGGACGACCAACCGGAAGGACCCTGGTGGTCCATCCTAAGAGAAGGCGTAGACGAATTCGTGGATGAGGTTGGTGATCGCGAGACGGATCGCAAGGACATCCTGGAGTGGCTCGCCGAGTGGGGGCGTGACATCCGCAAGCGTCAAAGTGGGCTGCTTCTGCTATCGGCTCACCGGGCCAAAGGACTAGAGTTTGACGACGTCGTGGTTCTCGATGGCGCTTGGGATAGACAATCTAAGGGGGAAGACCGCGACGCAGCCCGGCGGCTCCACTATGTGGCGATGACGCGCGCCCGTCGCAGCTTGGCTCTCGTCACAATTGGGAGCCGCCATCCAATCCTAGATGGGCTCAATGACGAGCCATTTTTGACCCGCCCGCGAGGCCATGGTGCCGTTGATGTTTCAGAGTGCGGAAAACATTATCGAACACTTGATCCTTCAGAGGTCGATTTGAGCTTCGCTGGTAGGCTTTACGATGGCAACGCCTCACTGCAGGCTCTTGAACGGCTCAACGCTGGTGATCCAGTCTTCTTAAGACAGCTGGCGAACAGCTGGCAGCTGACCGATCGAGACGGAATTTTAGTTTGTCGATTGGCCAAGAAATTTACCCCGCCGCCGAACGCCACGTTCCTTCATGGCACAGTTTACGCAATTACGACGCGCGTGCGTGACGACTCTGCCGAAGAGTATCAGTCTTCGCTTAAGAGAGATGAGTGGAGCGTTGTGCTGCCTGAGTTGGTCTTCGCGCCTTCCTGACCTCAGTAGCTGAAAGCGTAGCAGCCCCCGCTGATAACCAAAGAACTCATGCCGAAGATGCGCGCGACGGGGAACCTAGACAAACTCGATCCAACCCGGCGTGCCGAGCTCGTTGCCTCTCTAGAGGCTGTTCTAAATCTTGGCGAATAGCAGCTGACCAACTTAGCCGATCAACAAAGAACCGGAGTGTATCAGCCAAAATAGGGCTAGCGGTTTCTAAGTGCCTCGCATTTTAACAGGGGCTGTTATCATCGTCCTCATAGCAATCCTCTTTGGCTGCTCTGGGCTTGAACTCAGGCACCAGGACGTCGGGTTTTTGTTTGTGTCTCGTATGGGTCAGCCGGATGGCCAAACGCACAGGGTCCTCGGCAGCCAAGTGAAAGTTCTGCCTCAGATCATTCAGTTGACGGGCATGGGCCTCGTCCAGATTGAGCATAATTGTGTGTCGCATAGCGACCTCCTTTCTTAGGTTACTGGTTGAATTCAGGACCATTGTCTCGGTCGCGCCCGCGCTGCCGGTCGCGATTGCGCGTTCGAGGTTTTCGCACTTTCGTCTCCGGTACGCGGCCAACGGACATGGCATGCGCAATATCGCGAAACAGCGTTTCGAGCGTGTCCCGCTGACTTCTGCGGACGGCGACGAACGTGCGCTGCAAAGCCCGCCGTCTCTGAATCAGCGCTTGCCGCTCAGCGCGGTCTCGAACTTGCTCCGGACCAATCTCAGCCTCGTTGATCTGCCTGATCTTTCGGTTCTTGCCGGAAATCCAACGCCAAAGACCACGCAGACCGCGCGGGGTTCACGCGGCGCGCTTTCGATCTTCGGTGATGCGGCGCGTCTCTTGGGCATCTTTCATCTGCGCGCGCCTTTCTATGTCGCTCGACAATCTGTTCTCGCTGAAACTGAAGGGTAAGGTTCGCCTGTTTTGCCTTGGCATGCGCGTCCTCAGCCCATGCCTGTAGCTTCGGAGGCAGAAGTGCACCGATAAATGCCTTCGTTTCGTCCACAGATAGCAACTGATGAGGATCGCCGAGCCGGGATTTCAATTCCTTGACTTTTGCTCCACACGCGCGGGACAGTGAGTGTGTTTCTCCCTTCCAATTGACCGCAACGAAATTGCGTCGATCACCATGCGCAAGCCAGAGTCCTTTCTCACGTAGAGCAGCTTCGAAACTCTCGCGACTATCTGAGATATTTCAACACTCCCGCAGCAGAACTTTGGTCTGTTTTGGGTTCAGGCCCGTCCGCTTGGCTTTTTGCCAGTCTTCCAAAGTGAATTTGAGGGGATCACGCTTTCTTGGATCGCGAAGCCCTTCGGGCATCGGCCAGCCTTGCTCTAGGAAGAGCTGCTTTGAGATCGTCGTCAGTTTGCGCTTATAGAAGGAAAGGTTGATCGCCTTCATTTCTGCGCCGTCAATCTTGGACCAAACAGCGTGTGCATGGCGACGCCCTTCTTTCTCATGGAAGACAATGGCGCGCGGTTGATCGTCGAGCCCAAGCTCTTGCTCAATTCGACTGATCGCAGCCTCGAAGACTTCGACGCCGACATCCGCAAACTCGGATGGGTGCCCCCATCACCAGCCAGATCGGCTGGCGCGGCGTAACGATACGCATCGTTTTTTGGAAGCGTCGCTGGAAATCAGATTTTGATCATTTGGAGATCGCCGCCATGAACGACGCACCAATCCCCATCACAGAAACTGGCTACCGCTCGTATTTCTTGCCTGATGGGATCGTCGAAGAGCATGGCGGGCAAGAAGCTTATGTTTTCACTTGTCTCGACCATGAAGCCGACAGCGAGGCATGGAAAAAACGTGAAGAGGCATCGCGCCAGATGTCTCTCTATTGGAGCGCATCCTACCTAGCGGGGTTTCGTCCTATTTCCTCGGATACAGGGCACTCAATGGGCATGATAAGTGCGGAAAAGTGATACATTATAGTAGATCAAAATGCTCCAATGATCTATATTAATAGATCACGACTTGCTTGGCGTGCTGAAGATGTGATACATTATTTTATATCAAGTGTGGTTCTTGATATGTGAAGGTAGATCAGAAGATGAGTTACGCTAGTGAAAATATCGCGGAAGCCTTGAAGGAAGCGCGCGAAAACAAAGGGTTAAGCCAAAGAGAGCTTAGCGCTCGCTCAGGCGTGCCGCAATCGCACATCTCAAAGATCGAGAGCAATGCGGTTGACCTGCGGCTCTCAAGCCTTGCATCACTTGCCCATGCGCTTGACCTTGAACTGACGATGATACCAAGAAAATCGGCACCGGCAGTCAGATCGATTGTGCGCAGTACAGGCAGTCATAAGCCTCAAAGCAATAACGATGCATTGCGCGAGCTTGCGCGCGCGCAACGTGCTCTTGATGCACTGCCCAAGGCTTTGCATGAGAGCCCTGCGATGCAAACACTGCAAAGACAATTTCAAGAAATGAACAATTTCCGCAACAGCTTGCAGGAGACTGACGCGATCAGGAATATGCGCAGCGCACTTGAGGCAGTCGAGAATTCTGGAGGCCTCAAGAGCCTCGAAAAAATCGCCAAAGACGCTCAGCGTCTCCGCAAAATGTTGGCACACAGCGTACCGTCACACATGAGTGATCAACCAACCAATAGACCGGCCTACAGCCTGGATGAGGATGACAGTGATGGCTGATGTATCTGTTTTAAATGTAGAGCTTTATGGTGAGACCATCGGAACGCTGACACGCGTTGCGGGGGATCGCAGCCTTTTCGCGTTCAACGAAGCGTACATTGAGAACCCTGACCGCCCAACACTCGGCCTGTTTTTCAAAGATGAGTTCGGTGAGTTGCGCACCGAATTTAAGCCCGTCCAGAAGCAGGTCATGCCGTTTTTTTCCAACCTCTTGCCGGAGGGTCACTTGCGCAAGTACCTCGCGGAACAAGCAGGGGTGAATGCCGAGCGCGAATTCTTTTTGCTTTGGGCGTTAGGGCGCGACCTTCCTGGCGCCATTACAATCAAACCAGCGGATGGGGAAATCTGGCCGCCAGAGGCCGCACATGTCGAAGGCGAAGGCTCGCGCAAGTACAAAGGCAACATGCTTCGCTTCTCTCTCGCTGGTGTTCAGCTGAAATTCTCAGCCGTCGAAAGCGCCAGCGGTGGGCTGACTATTCCGGCCTCTGGCATCGGCGGTGACTGGATCGTCAAGCTGCCTTCTCGGGAATACATGGGTGTCCCTGAAAACGAATTCTCAATGATGCGGCTGGCCAGCATGCTCGGCATGGACGTGCCTCGCATTGATCTGGTCGATATCGACAGTATCTCAAACCTGCCTGACGGTACTGATCGCTTTGGAACTAAGGCCTTCGTTATCGAACGCTTTGACCGGCACCCTAGGGGAGAGCGCGTGCATATTGAGGACTTCGCGCAAGTCTTTGGTGTCTACGGCGAGGATAAATATAAGAAAGCGAGCATGCGAAACATTGTTGCCGTCATCGCAGCAGAAGGGTCAGATGAAGACATCCGTGAATTCATACGTCGTCTGACTTTCAGCACGCTGATTGGAAACGGGGATATGCATCTCAAGAACTGGTCGCTGATCTACCCAGATCGACGCAACGCTGCCCTATCGCCAGCCTATGATTTTGTATCAACAGTCCCTTACATTAAGGGCGATAGCTTCGCATTGAACTATAGTCGCGTTCGGGATTTTGCAGCCTTTGATGAAGATGAAATTTCCCATCTTGCTGCTAAAGCAGCGTTACCCACAAAAATGGTTCTTGATGTCGCGCGCGAAACCGCGAGCGATTTTGTATCGCTCTGGACGCGTGAAAAAGATGCCTTGCCGATGCCGGCCGACGTGAAGGCCGCGATTGATGAACTACTGCCAACACTCCCATTGACGCAATAGAGGCTTCGTTCTAGGCGATTACGCAAAGCGCAGCCTGTTATCAGAAAGCCATGCGCCCATGGCGGCAATGCGTTAAATGACCTCATGTTCTTCGAACAGTCCCGCCGCTAGTTCCGGGAGAGTCTTGTCTGGCGTTGCCTCGATCTTACCTTTCAGAAACTTCGAGACCGCATCCAGCTTGCTGATACGCGGCCATCCCTGCGGTGCTGCCGCCACCGATCCGGTGTGCCTCGTGGCAGGAAAACCCGTCTTCAACTAAGGAAAAAACACGCTCACGGATGTCCAATGACAGTGATTTACCCATGAGCCACCTCCAAAAATGTGAATCGCAAAGCAAGCCGCGTGGGAATCTGGAGGGTTCTGTGAGGTCCGCGTGCGCAATGCCGATGCTGCCGCACGGGTGTCCGGCACCCTTGAGAAGCCGCCATTTGCCCCAAAAGGCCCCGTCTTGGAAGCGATATCCCGTCAAGCCAACGCACATTCAGGTAGCGTGTTCAGCGGGAGAAGTCAGTAAGATGGTTTCTCAAGCCAGATTGAATGCCTATTAGTAGGTAGGCAATTAGATTTATATAATATTGTGCCTGAAGGGAGAACGAATATGGAACTGAACGCCGATTTTAAAGTGCGTGTTGTTATTCATTCGGATCAGGTCGAGTGGACTGCGTCCCCCATGCCGGGTGTGGACCGACGCATGCTGGATCGTATCGGCGATGAAGTCGCGCGCGCGACTTCCATCGTGCGGTACGCTGCGACAAGCCAATTTTCAGCCCATACCCATACCGGCGGCGAAGAATTTATCGTGCTTGACGGCGTCTTTCAGGACGAACATGGCGACTACCCCGAGGGAACATATGTCCGGAACCCTCCAACAACCGCGCATACGCCGGGATCAGAACCGGGCTGCACCATATTTGTGAAGCTTTGGCAGTTCGACATGGAAGATCGCAACCAGTTCCGCAAAACCATGGCAGATGAATTGGCCGCGCCCGTTGGCGGTGTTGCTTTGGCTGAATTGCATCGTGATGCGCGCGAGGTTGTAACCTACAGCGAAATGGACCCAGGCGCGGCGCTTGTGAATTCCAACGTCGGAGGAATTGAGATGCTTGTCATCGCGGGGTCTGCCGTTGAAGGCGGCGAGACGCTTGGGAAAGGCGCGTGGCTTCGATTGCCCGAGGGACAGCCTTTGAATATTGTAGCGGGCAACGACGGTGCAAAAGTGTGGATCAAAACTGGCCACCTTCGGCACGCTAAGGCCCCGACAATCTGATGGTCGCGCAAAGGCAGTTGGTACTTGTTGCCGGAGCGGGGGCTGGATTGGGTCAATCGCTTCTTTCGCGCTTTGAGGCGGGCGGGTTCCAGCCCGTGGGTCTGGGGCGCACACGTCCCGATGACACGATCGGCGACTTCCACACGCTTGATCTGACAGACGCGGTGTTAGTACCTTCAAAGATTGCCGAAATCATCGAGGCTTATGGCCCGCCAAGGGTCGTCATCCACAATACCTCTGAACTGGTGATCGCGCCTTTTTCTGCCACGTCCTTGGGCGATTACCAGCGCACCTGGGCTTCAATGGTTCAGACCGCGGTGCTTTTGGCCCAAGCGACCATGAAACCTATGGTCCAAAACGACGGCGGTACGTTTATCGTCTCGGGGGCAACAGCCTCTTTGCGCGGAGGGGCCAAATTCTCGGCCTTCGCCAGCGCCAAGTTTGCATTGCGAGGGCTGACCCAATCGCTTGCGCGTGAATTCCACCCTGCCGGCGTCCATGTTTGCCACGCCATTCTTGACGGTATTATCGACACGGATCGCTCCCGTGATCTTCATAGCCTTGATCCCGGCAGGATGATGAAACCCGAGGATATCGCGGAAGTGTATTGGCAGCTATCGCATCAGCCGCAGTCAATCTGGACGCATGAGCTTGATCTGCGTCCAGCCTCTGAAAGCTTCTGAATGCGGACTTTGATTATCGGGGGAGGCCTGTCCGGCCTCGCGCTTGCGTCCGCCTTAGAGGCGGACGGTCATGACTATATCCTTGTCGAGGCGCGCGATCGTTTTGGCGGCCGTATCATGACCGAGCGTTATGGCTCCGGGTACTACGACATGGGCCCGGCGTGGTTTTGGCCCGGACAACCGCGTATTGCGGCTCTGATTGCTAAATTGGAATTAGAGAAGTTCGACCAATACTCTAAAGGTATTCAGATGGTTGAAGATGAACGGGGCCACGTTCATCGCGGGCGTGGCTTCGCTTCGATGGAAGGGTCCTGGCGTCTGAAGGGTGGGTTGGACCAGCTAACGCATTGCTTGGCTGAACGATTGCCTGCGATGCGCAAACGCCTGAATGCACACGTCGCCAAGCTTGCCAAAACAGACGACGCCATCACAGCAAAACTCATCGATAGCGATACTGTGAGCGCAGATCGTGTCGTCCTAGCACTGCCGCCGCGCGTCGCCGCGCGGATTGATTTTGTCCCGTCCTTACCCAGCGATGCGATGCACGCAATGCAAGGTATCGCAACCTGGATGGCCGGTCATGCCAAGGCACTTGCTGTTTACGACCGGCCGATCTGGCGCGAGGCCGGACTGTCGGGTGACGCCGTAAGCCATATCGGGCCGATGGTAGAAGTTCACGATGCGTCCCCTGCCGAGGGCGGACCTTTTGCGCTTTTTGGGTTTGTTGGCGTGCCACCCGAAGGGCGCGCCGATGCGCAAGTTCTGCGCCAGAACATTCTTGCACAGTTGGGCCATCTTTTCGGACCAGAGGCGTCCGAGCCCCAAAAGCTCTACCTTAAAGACTGGGCGTTTGATCCACACACCGCGACCGATGCCGATGCGAAGCCGCTTTATGCTCATCCGACATATGGGATGCCCCGCGCCATGACAGGTTTGTGGGACGGCAAGCTTCACTTCGCCGGAACTGAAGTTGCCCCGCAGTTTGGTGGTTACATCGAAGGTGCTTTGGAAGCTGCAGAGAACGTATTAAAAATATAAAATATCTAGGAACCGATCTGCGACCATGCCAACCGATACCAAATCCGCATTGCTGATGACCGCCGAACGGGCTGCGCGAACGCGTGGGTTCGACGGGTTTAGCTATGCGGATCTCGCCGAAAGTGTGGGCATTCGCAAAGCAAGCGTCCACCACCATTTCCCGACGAAGGCCGCATTGTCGGTCGCTCTTATGCATCGCTACCACGCCGATAAGGAAGCCGCTTGCGCCAGGGTTGATGCGGCTGAACCAACGGGTGGTGCGCGCCTTCTGGCACTTATCAACCTCTATCGCGAGGCTTTAGATGGTGGCAAAAGCCTTTGCCTTTGTGTGTCGTTTTCCACGAGCCGCGAAAGCCTTCCTTCCGAAGTCACCGCGCAAATAGGTCGCTTTCGGATGATGATGATCGGTTGGTTGGAAGCCACGTTTGAAGTGGGCAGATGTGACGGCACAATTGCCGGCGTTGAAGACCCCGCAGCAGAAGCTGCGGCGACCTTGCCGCTTCTGGAAGGCGCGCAACTTGCTGCGCGCGCGGCGGAAAACCCGGCCATATTTGAATGCGGACTAAAGCTTCTTCGCCAGCGTTTAACCTAGGCGGTCCCGGCATATCTCGCGGCGTGCACAAACTTGTCGATCTGATCTCCGGTGATGATGAACGGCGGGGCGATCAGAATGTGGTCCCCGAATTGCCCGTCAATTGTGCCGTTCATCGAGTAGCAGATCAGCTCATTGGCGAAGGCCGCCTTTTTGAGCCGTGCCGCAACCTGTTTGGCGGGGTCAAGCGGGGCCTTGGTCTCGCGCTCCGCCACCAGTTCGATCCCCCTCAACATTCCGCGTCCGCGAATATCGCCCACATGAGCGTGCTGGCCAAACGCGCCTAGTGCGAAACTGTCATATCGGCGGGCAAGCTATTTTCCAGAACGCGGGTCGCGTTCGGAAGGTCGTTGTGCAGGGCCTTTGCGCGGGCTTCCGATTTGGGAAAGCCGAAGTTAAGCCAACGCTGAATCAACCGGTTTTCAAGCTCTTGTTCGCCAACTGCCAGCATCACAGAAAACGCCCAGTGTTCGCGCAAGTCGCACCACCCCGGTTCGTTCAGCAGGAGGTAATTTCCCTCGACGACGACGGTGGTCATATCTGCCGTTACAATAGAGCTTGATCCGATCGACGCGTCCCGCGCGCGATCAAACGCTGGCGCGATGACTTCGTCCTCGACGCCCAGACGGGTCAACAAGGACGCAAACCCACCCAGATCAAAAGTGTCCGGCGCGCCCTTCCGGTCACGCAATCCGCGCGCATCAAGCACTGAATTGTCCAGATGAAAGCCATCCATCGCGACAAGCCCCGTCGCCATCCCGCGCGCGTTCAGCACCTTTTGAAGCGCAATGGCGACGGTCGTTTTCCCCGAAGCAGGCGGCCCGGCGATTGCGATCAGGTTTCGTAATTTCGGATCGGGCAAAGCCTCGACGCGGTCCGCAATTCGGGTGGCAATATCTGATGGCGAAGTCATTGAGTTGCTATGCGGCCAGCGTTTGATCCGGTTCTTTCGCACCGGTCATATAGGCCACGGCATCCGACATCGAATGATCCTTCGGGTCGATGACACAAAGACGCTTGCCCAACCGGTGAACGTGAATGCGGTCTGCAACCTCGAACACATGCGGCATGTTGTGGCTGATCAGGATGATCGGGATGCCACGCGATTTCACATCCTGAATAAGCTCAAGAACCCGGCGGCTTTCCTTGACGCCTAGTGCCGCTGTGGGTTCGTCCAGAATAATGACTTTGGACCCGAACGCCGCGGCGCGTGCCACTGCCACGCCCTGACGCTGGCCACCGGAAAGAGTCTCTACCGCTTGATTGATGTTTTGAATGGTCATCAGCCCCAGTTCGGAAAGCTTATCGCGGGCGAATTTCTCCATCGCAGGCCGGTCAAGCTGGCGCATGACCTTGCCCATGAATCCGGATTTCCGGATTTCGCGGCCCATGAAGATGTTGTCCGCAATTGACAGGGCAGGGGACATCGCAAGCGTCTGATAGACCGTCTCGATCCCGTGTTCACGTGCCTGAATGGGCGTTGTGAACTGGATCTTTTTGCCTTCAAGCCAGACGTCCCCGGCGTCGGCGATAACCGCCCCCGATACCGCTTTGATCAGGGTTGATTTGCCAGCCCCGTTGTCACCGATCACGGCGAGGATTTCCCCCGGATAAAGATCGAAGTCACAATGGTCGAGAGCTGTGACCTTGCCATAGCGCTTAACCAGATTTCGTCCTTTGAGAATAGGTTCCATTATGCCGATACCTTTCTGATCCACTGGTCAACCGCGACAGCGGCGATGATGAGAAGCCCGATAAGAAGGAACGTCCACTGTGCGTCCGTGCCCAGCAGGCGCAAGCCAAGCGTGAAGACGCCCACGATCAGCGCTCCGAAAAGCGATCCCAGGATCGATCCGCGCCCCCCAAACA